>JAAYZP010000038.1 GCA_012514785.1 Propionibacterium sp.
CCGAGGAACTTGCGTCCCTGCACCAGATAAGCGTGGCCGTGGTGGACGTCGGCCTGCCCGACGGGGACGGCATCGACCTGACGCGCCGGCTGAGGAAGGCCCAGCCGCGGACCGCCGTGCTGGTGCTGACGATGACCGCTGATCCCGACCTCGCCCGCGACGCACTAGCTGCCGGCGCGTCAGGTTTCCTCGTCAAGGAGACCGACCCGGAGGTGTTTCTGGGTGCCATCCGGACAGTACGCGACGGCGGGCTGGTCATCGGTCCCCACCTCCCGGAAGCGCGCCGCGTCATCGCGGATCCGGTGCACGAAGTGCCGCGCCCGTTCGATCGGCTGACGCCGCGGGAGCTCCAGACGGTGCGCCTCGTGGCGGCCGGTGCCGGCAACGCCGAGATCGCGCGCCGGCTGTCGGTCAGCGACAAGACCGTGCGCAACCAGCTCTCCAACATACTGGTGAAGGTCAGCGCGGCCGACCGGGTGCAACTGGCCATGTTGGCTCGCGACCATGGCCTGACCTGACCTACGCGGCGAGTCGCCGTAGGCTGGACGGGTGCTGACACGAGACGTATGGGAGCCGCTGGCCGCGGGACACCGTCGCAGCGCGGAGACCGAGCTCGCCGACGTCGTCCACCGCCGCGACCGAGGCCTGCGGCACCCCGTCGAGGACTTCCTGTTCCACTACTACAACACCCGCCCCTCACAGCTCATGCAATGGCACCCCGGCGTCGGGGTCGCCGTCGAGGACGACGGCACCTGGACACCACCCATGTACCGGATCACCGACGGGGCCGCCCAACTGGACGCCGTCCACTTCCTGACGAAGCGGGGCAACACCGTCGCCCACGCCGGGCGCCTCCTGCGCGCCACCCTGGACCGCGAGCCCAACTTCGGCTGCTTCGGCATGCACGAGTGGGCCATGGTCTACCGACTCCGCGACGACGAGACCCGCCACTCCAAGCTGAGGCTTCGGTTCCCGCCCGACGAACTGGCTGACATCGTCGAGACCGTCGGCTGCCGCTGCTCCCACTTCGACGCCTTCCGGTTCTTTACCGAACCCGCGAGAGCACTGAACATCATCGCCCCGACGCGCGAGCGCCAGATCGAGCTCGACCAGCCCGGTTGTCTGCACGTCAACATGGATCTCTACCGAACCGCCGGCAAACTCTGGCCCGCGGTGCCGTCTTCGCTGCTCCTCAACACCTTCCGGCTCGCCCGCGAGATCCGGGAGGTCGACATGCGCGCCTCCGCCTACGACCTCACCGACTGGGGATACGAGCCGATCCGCGTCGAGACCGCCGAGGGCAGGGCCGAGTACGTGCGGTTCCAGCGGCGTTTCGCAGAGCGCGCCCAGCCGCTGCGACGCGAGCTCCTGCGCGTCGTCGAGCTCCTCGGCGAGGCGGCACCGAAATACCGGGAATCTCTGGCAACCTGAACCCGCCTGAATGCGTATTCCATTCAGGAAAGAGGTTCCCATGCTTGTTCGAAAGGCCGTCGCGGCCGCCGCTCTCACACTGTCCGTGCTCCTGGCCGTCGTCGGCTGCGCCACGGAGGCCACGCCACGCCTCCCACCTGCGGTGACGGCGCCCGAGCCCGCCGCGCCCACGGAGGACGACGACGTGCCGACGCTGCCACCCGAACCGACGCTGCCACCTGAACCGGCCCCGCCCGCCGAAGCACCGGCGCCCGCCACACCCGAGGCCCCGGCCCACCGGTACGCGAGTGGTGACACCGGCGACGGCGTCCGCGAGCTGCAGCACCGGCTGCACCAGCTCGCGTGGTTCGAGCCCCCGATCACCGACACCTTCGGCACCGGCACGCAGGCCGCCGTCGAAGGCTTCCAAGCCAAGCGCGGTCTCCTCGTGACCGGCGCCGTCGACGACGCCACCTGGGAGGTGCTGCTCGACATGACCCGCGAACCCACGCACGACGAGCTGCACAACGTGCTCCGGCGCGGCCCCGCGCTGCTCAGCTCCGGCGACAACGGCGACGACGTGCGCGACCTCCAGGCGAGGCTCCGGCAGATCGCCTGGTTCAGTGCAGGCATCAACGGCAAGTACGGCCCGCAGACCACCGAATCCGTCCGCGGATTCCAGGCGAAGCGAGGCTTCCCCGCCACAGGGGAGGTGGACCAGCGCACCCTGGACAAGCTCCACGACATGACCCGCCAGCCCACCGCCGACGAGCTGAACAACATCTTCCCGACGAACGACAGCGGAGAGATGCGCCTCGACGAACGCTGCCTCACCGGGCGGGCGGTGTGCATCTCGAAGAAGGCCCGCAAGCTGGCTTGGGTCGTCGACGGCAAGGTCCAGATGCAGATGGACGTGCGCTTCGGCTCGCAGCACGAACCCACCCGCGAGGGGACCTTCTCGGTGCAGTGGAAGTCGCGCGACCACGTCTCCTCCCTCTACGACTCCCCGATGCCGTTCGCACTGTTCTTCAGCGGCGGGCAGGCCGTCCACTACTCCGCCGACTTCGCCGCCCGCGGCTACACCGGCGCGTCGCACGGATGCGTCAACGTGCGCGACCGGGACGCCGTCGCACGGCTCTTTGAGGCATCCAGGGTTGGGGATAAAGTCATCGTGTATTCCGACTAGGGAGCCGCCCCCGATGATTCCTCTCGCGATCCTGCTGCAGGTCGTCGGCTCGTTCCTCTTCGCCGGGGGCGCGATCCTGCAGAGCCTCGGGGTCCGATCCACCTTCGACGGCGACTCGCACGCCTCCGACAACCGGCTCTCGCTCCTCGGCCTCTTCAGGCTGTTCCTCATCCCGCGATGGGCGCTGGGCCTGCTGTGCATCCTGATCGGCGCCGGTATCAACTTCACGGCGCTCACGATGGCGCCCGTCGCGGTGGTGCAGCCCATCGGCATCCTCGCGGTCACCTGGACCGTGCTCCTGTCCTCCCGCATCCACGGCCACCGCATCACCGGCACCGTCTGGCTCGCGGTGGCCATCACCATCGTCGGGCTCGCCGGGTTCACCGTCATCTCGACCACGTCCGCCACCGGCAACCGCGAAGCGCAGATCGTGCCGCTGGTGGTTACCTTCGGGATCGTGCTCGGGGTGAGTCTCGTCCTGGCCGCGGTCGCGCGCCGGGCCGTGCCGTGGCTGAAGGCCACCATGTGGTCCTCGATCGGCGCGATCCTCTACGGCATGGCCACCGGCATGCTGAAGGCCACCGCGGATCTGGTGCTGCGCTACGACCACGCGCTCGACCTGCAGGTGGTGCTCACCGTGTCCATGATGCTGGTCGGCTTCATCGGTGGCGCGTGGATGATCCAGCAGGGCTTCGCGTCGGGGCCCGCGGAGATCACGGTGGCCACGATGACGACGGTGGACCCCGTCGTCGCCGTGCTGTTCGGCCTGATCGTGCTCGCGGAGGGCGCCCACATGACGTGGCTCCCGGCACTCGGTATGGCCGCGCTCGGCGCGGTGGCGATCGCCGGCGTCATCCTGCTCAGCCGGCACCATCCCGACGCGTTGGCCGAACAGGACGACCGGGACCGCGCACACCAGCTGCACCCGATCCACCCGTCGTGAACTACCCCGAGATGGGCAGCGCCGTGATCGCGCGGCCGCTGCCCGTGGTCAGCACGAACGACGCCGCGGCCCGCGGCATCGAGAAGTGCACCGTGCCCGTCGCGGGGCTCCCGGGGGAGGCCTCGATCAGGTAGTCGTTGTCGGGTAGGAAGCTCTCCCGGGTGGCGTTGTCGAAGGCGAAGAAAGCGAAGCGGCGGATGCCCTCGTCGACGGTGATCCGGTAGTCGATCTCGAGCCCGCTGTCGGTCCAGCGGTGCGCGGTCACCTCGAAGACGCCCGTCCCGTTGCCCTCGTACGGCAGGGCGTTACCCGTCACCGTCGGCAGGGGATGTGCGGTCGCGGGCGGCTGGACCGACGCCGTCGGTCCGGGAGCGCCCGGCTGGATGAACAGCACCCCCAGCACCACCGCGATCGCCGCGACGATCCCGACGACCCACGGCCACACACGCTTCTTCGGCGGCTCCAGGTCCGGCATCGACGGCCCGCCCTGCTGGGCGCCGAACGGCTGGCGGGGGGCCCTGCCCTCGTGCTGCGCAAACTGCTGAGGCTTCCAGGACGGATCCTGACTCGCCCAGGGACTCCCGGCACCCTCGCCGGGCGGCGGCCACTGCTGGTTGCTCATGGGGTTCACACTACTCGTGGAAGTTATCCACAGATCTGCCTCCCGGATGCACATCCGCCCTGTTTCGCTACCACAGTGGGGCATGACAGACACGCAACCCACCATCCGCTGCACCGACCGCAACGACCTCCTCGCCGTGCCCACCATGCTGCTCGGCTTCCACCCCGCCGAATCGCTGGTGATGATGCACCTCATCGGCAAGGAGGTGGAATTCGTCTCCCGCGTCGACGCGGTGGCCCTGCTCAAGGTCCCCGACACGCTCATGGCCCAGCTGAGGGCCGCGGGCGCCCCTCCGGAACGCTCCGACGGGCGCTGGATCTTCCTGCTCTACGCCGAGTCGCCCGAGCGCTACGTCGACGCGCTGGTGACCATGGCCGGCGACGTGGCCAACCTCGAGCACGTCTTCGTCGCCGACGCCACCCGCTCCTGGGAGCTCCTGCCGGGCGGTCTGTGCGACGTGCAGCTGCACGACCCTGCCACCTCCAGCGTCGCCGCCGAGACCGTGTTCCAGGGCCAGCCGTGGGCGAGGACGCGCGACGACGTCGTCGCCTCGCTGGGGCGGTGGAGTCCCAACCCGGCGTGGGTGGAGGACGCCCGCGAGCTCGTCTGGGGCCTGCACCCCGACGACCGCCTGGAGCTCCTGCGGACCCTGGTCGAGACCGGCGTCCCGCAGGGCAGGGACAGCGCGCTCGTCGCGAGCCTGCTGGGGGAGGAGGAGTGCTTCGCCGAGATGCTCGCGCAGATGAGCGTGACCGTCGCCGACGAGCGCCGCCACCTGTTGGTCGCGGCCCGCGAGCAGGCGCCGCCTGAGGCCGTCGCCAACGTCACCGCGCTGCTGGCGTTGGCCTGCTGGCTCGGCGGCGAGGGCGCGCTCACCTCCGAATGCCTGCTGGACCTCGACCAGCTCGACCCCACCCACCCGATGGGCGATCTGATCCGCACCATGCAACACATGGCGATCCCACCGTCGCGATGGGACGAGACATGACTAGATTTGGGCCATGCGTTTCGTGGTCCTCGGTGAGGCTCTGATTGATCTGATAGCTGGCAGCGAGTCGTCCTCGGCGGTGAGCCATTGGACCGCCCACTCGGGCGGCAGCCCGTTGAACACGGCCACCGCCCTGGGCCGGCTCGGCAAGGACGTGCGCTTCCTCGGACGGCTGAGCGACGACGCGTTCGGCCGTCAGCTGTCCGAACACCTCCGCCAGCACGACGTGGACCTCGACATCGCGGTCCGCACCACCGACCCGACGACGCTGGCCGTCGTCTCACTCGTCGACGGCAAGGCCACCTACGCCTTCCACACCCACGGCACCACCAACTGCAACTGGCGCCCGGGCGAATTCCCGGAACTCACCGCCAACACCTGGCTCCACTTCGGATCCTTCAGCGCCGTGATCGAGCCGTCGTACGGGCCCGTGCGCGACTTCCTCGCCTCGACGCCCGCCCGCAAGAGCTTCGACGTCAACGTGCGGCCGAGCATCATCCCCGACCGCGCCGAGTACCGCACCAAGATCGACGACCTGCTGCAGATCGTGGGCGCGGTCCGGGGCATCGGGAAGGGCTCCGACGAGGACCTCGAGTGGCTCACCGACGACGGCTCGGACCCGCTGGAGACCGCCGCATCCTGGGTGCGCCGCTACGGGCTCGGCATGTTCCTGATCACGCTGGGCCCCGACGGCGCGGTGGCGATCGGCCCCGACGGGGAGCTGGCGCGCGCGCCGGGCCGCAGCGTCGACGTAGTGGACACCGTCGGCGCCGGGGACACCTTCATGGCCGGCTTCCTCTCCGACTTCGACGGCCACAACGTCGCCGCCTCGCTCGAACGGGGCGTGGCGGCGTCGGCGCTCGTGTGCACCAGGCAGGGCGCCCAGCCGCCCACCGCCGAGGAACTCGCGGCGATCCTCTCCTGACGGGCGCGGTATATTGGCCCGGCAGTATGCGTTGGAGGAGAAGACGTTGAGTCGAGAGCAATACGATCGGGTAGCGGCACAGGAGAAGTGGGCAGCCTTCTGGGAGGCCGATCAGACCTACAGGCCGCTCGACGACGGGTCCCGCGAGCGCCGGTACGTGCTCGACATGTTCCCGTACCCATCCGGCGACCTCCACATGGGGCACGCCGAGGCCTACGCGATGGGCGACGTCGTCGCGCGCTTCCTGCGCCTCAAGGGCTACGACGTGCTCCACCCGATCGGCTGGGACTCCTTCGGCCTGCCGGCCGAGAACGCCGCGATCCGCAACAATGCGCACCCTGCGGAGTGGACGTACGCCAACATCGAGACCCAGGTGCAGTCGTTCAAGCGCTACGGGCTCAGCCTGGACTGGTCGCGCCGCCTGCACACCTCCGACCCCGAGTACTACCGCTGGACCCAGTGGCTCTTCCTGCGCTTCTACGAGCGTGGCCTCGCGTACCGCAAGAACTCCTTCGTCAACTGGTGCCCGAAGGACCAGACGGTGCTGGCCAACGAGCAGGTCATCGCCGGCGAGTGCGAGCGCTGCGGCACCGAGGTCACGAAG
>JAAYZP010000039.1 GCA_012514785.1 Propionibacterium sp.
GGCCTCCGACGAGCGCAACGCGCCGTGGTCGCTGTTCGCGGCCGGCGCGGTGCTGTCGGCGATCCCGATCATCGTGTTGTTCATGTTCCTGCAGAAATACATCGTGTCCGGTCTCACGGCCGGCGGCGTAAAGGGCTGACCAGGGGGGTTGGCTGGCGGCGGTGACGTCGTCGACTCCGGGGGGAGGTCGACGACGCGCCGCCGCCCTTTCCTTCGTCGCGGGCTCAACCCCCGAGTGGCCTTGATGATTGAGCCAGCGCCGCGACGGAGGAGCTGCGCGCCGGTCGAAATCATCGTCAGTTCTTGCTGGGGCTGGGTTCCTGTGTTGGGTTGGGGGTGGTTTCGACCATCGCCAGCTCCTTCGTCGCGGGCGAGCTCAACCATCAACATTGCTGATTGAGCTTCGCGGCGCGAGGGACGAGCCCGCGAATGGTCGAAATCATCGTCAGCTGTCGCTGGGACCCAGTCTCCTGCTCTAGCCGCAGATGGTTTCGACCACCGCGCAGTTCGTTCCTCACGGCGCGGGCTCAACCATCAAGAAGGGTGGTTCAGGCGACGGGGTGCAGGGTGGCTTGCGGCAGGAGTCAGGCCTGCTCAGCCGAGCCGCACCGGCGTGGTGAGCACCCGGCCCTCGCCCACGACGCGCCGCTCGCCGGTGATCTCCACCGCGATCGGCTCCAGCCGGTCCTCGGAGTCATGGCCGACGGAGAGCAGGATCTCGCCCGGCTCGACGATGCGGTGGTGGTCGGTGCCGGTGAACGACGTGCGGTCGGCGTGCAGCGTGAACGTCACCCGCCGGCTCTCGCCGGGCTCCAGGTCGACCTTCACGTACCCGACGAGCTGCTTCAGCGGGCGCACCACCTCGGCCCAGGGGTCGGAGAGGTAGAGCTGCACCACGTCGGAGCCGGGGCGGTCGCCGTCGTTGGTGATCGTCACCGCGTAGTCGACGCTGCCGTCGTTCGTCATCGTCGGCGCGGAGACCGCGGCATCGAAGTGGCGGAACGACGTGTAGCTGAGCCCGAACCCGAACGGGTACAGCGGCCGCGGGTCGAGGTTGCTGATCCCGTGCGAATCCCAGCCGAGCGTGGGCGCGAGGTAGGTGCCGGGCTGCCCGCCACGCAGCGCAGGGATCGCGATCGGCAGATGCCCCGACGGGTTGACGCGGCCCGACAGCACGCCGGCGATGGCATCCGCACCCTCCACCCCGGGCATGAACGCCTGCACGATCGCGGCGCACCGGTCAGCGTACTCGCCGAGCGCGTAGGGCCGCCCGGTGATGAGCACCAGCACCGTCGGCGTGCCGGTGGCGAGCACCGCCTCCACCAGCTCGCCCTGGCGCCCGGGCAGCGCGAGGTCGACGACGTCGCAGCCCTCGCCGGAGGTGCCCACCCCGAAGAGCCCGGCGATGTCGCCCACCGTGAGGATCGCCACCTCGGCGCCCCGGGCAGCGGCGACGGCCTCCGCGATCTCCTCGTCGCTGCCTTCGGTGAACCCGGACCCCGCCACCTTCGTGAGTGGCTCGTCGAAGAGCGATTCCAGGGCCTCGTCCAGCGCGCGGATCGGCAGCCCCACCTGCTTGCCCGGGTAGCGGGACAGCACGTGGTTGGGGAACGAGTAGCACCCCATGAAGGCGCGGGGGTCCGTCCACGACGGCCCGATCAACGCAGCGCGGAACCCGCTGCGGAGGGGGAGCGCGCCGTCGTTCTTCAGCAGGACGACCGACTCCTCGGCCATCCGACGCGCGACGTCGCGGTTGGCATCCGAGTCGAGGTCCACCTCGCCGCGCGCCTCGTCGGCGCCATCGTCGAGCAGCCCCAGCTCGGCCTTCTGCAGCAGCACACGGCGGGTGGCCGTGCGGACGTCGTCGACGCTCAGCAGCCCGCGCTCCACCGCCTCCGGGATCGCCGCGTAGGCGCCGGTGGCCGGCAGCTCGACGTCGAGCCCCGCCCGGATCGCGAGCGCGGCTGCCGTGGCGGAATCGGGGGCCACACGGTGCGCCTCCTGCAGGAAGCGCACGGACCAGTAGTCGCTCACGACGGTGCCCTCGAAGCCCCAGCGTTCCCGCAGCACCTCCGTCAGCAGCCACCGCGACGAGGTGGCCGGCTGCCCGTCGATATCGCAGTAGGAGTTCATCACCGACGCGGGCGCCGCGCCGCGCACCGCCATCTCGAACGGCACCAGGTGCACGTCCTCCAGCTCGCGCCGCCCGACCGAGACGGGCGCGTGGTTGCGCCCCGCGCGCGACGCCGGGTAGCCCGCGAAGTGCTTGAGGCACGCGTGCGTGCCGGAGGACTGCAGCCCCCGCACGTACGCCGTGCCGAGGGTGCCGACGAGGTACGGGTCCTCCCCACAGGTCTCCTCGGTGCGGCCCCAGCGGTAGTCGCGCACCACGTCCAGCAGCGGGGACAGCCCCTGGTGGACGCCGAGTACCCTCATGTCGCGCCCGATGGCCGCGGCCATCTCCGCCACGAGCTCGGGCCGCCACGTCGCGCCCCAGGCGATCGCGGCGGGGTACACCGTCGCCCCGAGCGCGGTGATGCCCGTGAGGCATTCCTCGTGCGCGATCGCGCCGACGCCGTGCCGGGACGACGCGCGGACCTCCGCCTGCCACGCATCGAGCCGCGCCCTGCCCTCATCGGGTGTGACCGGCGCCGTCCCGTAGACGCGGGTCAGATGCCCGAGGCCCTCGCTGCGAGTGTTCCCCCACGTGAACCGGTCCGCCGAGAGCTCCTGCTCCATGGGCGCGACGTCGTGCGGCTGCTCCTCGCCGTTCTCCGGCGGGGCCGGGTCGGCCGGGTGCCAGTACGAGCCGAGCTGGGCCGCCATCTCCGCGAGGCTCATCGTCGCCAGGAGCTCGTCGACGCGCGCCGCGTCGGGGGAGTGGGCGGGGGTTCGATGCATGTCTCTGCCTTCCGTGTGGTCCATGTCAGCCCTTCACCGCGCCCTGTAGTCCGCCGACGATGCGCTTCTGCATCGCCAGGAA
>JAAYZP010000300.1 GCA_012514785.1 Propionibacterium sp.
CGGCCGGTCGTCGCGCTTGAACCCGCGATCACCACGGTCGTCACGGTCGTAGCGCGGCCGGTCATCCCGACGGCGATCGTCGCGGCGCCGATCATCCCGGTCGAAACGGGGACGATCATCGCGCTTGAACCCACGGTCCCCGCGATCGTCGTACCGCGGCCGGTCGTCGCGCTTGAACCCGCGATCACCACGGTCGTCACGGTCGTAGCGCGGCCGGTCATCCCGACGGCGATCGTCGCGGCGCCGATCATCCCGGTCGAAACGGGGACGATCGTCACGCTTGAACCCACGGTCCCCGCGATCGTCGTAGCGACGACGGTCGTCGCGATCGTAGCGGGGCCGCTCGTCACGGCGCCGGTCGTCGCGGTCATAGCGCGGGCGGTCGTCGCGGCGATCCGAGTAGCGCAGGTCGACGTCGGCGCCGGGCGCCTCGCCCTCGCGGCGCTGCCTCGGATACGCGCGGCCCTGCTTGCGCTTCTCTCCGCGCTCGTCCCATCGGGGGTTGTAGCGGGACTCCTCCCGCGGCTTCGACGTCGGCTGGTCGCCGAACTGCAGCGCCCTGCGCTCGGCGCGGTTGCGGGGCGCGCCGCCCTCTGCGACCCCGCCGCGACGGCGTGCGCCGCGGCCTGCAGCTGCCCGCTGCTCGGGGCTCCACCGCTTCTTGGGTGTGCCGTCTGCTTTACGTGATTTTGGACCGGTGGCCATGGAAGTACCTCGAATTGGGGAAAGGAAACGAATTCGGCCGCGTGTGCGGCCTGCCTAGCTGTAGCGAAATTTCCCGGATGCCCACCATCGAGTACGGCCCTTCCGGGCCCGCCAATCACCCAGTCAGGTGTTGGAGAAAAGAGACTTCCGAGTTTCCGTTTAGACACCCGTAGGGAGTGTCAGCTTGCGATCAGCGCGCCTCCGCGCACCGACATCGCCATGGCCTCTTGGTAGTGGGCCACGAGCTCCGCGCATATGTTACGCCATGTTCGGTCGATGGTCGATTCGCGCGCGGCGGCGGAGAACGCGCCGCGCTTGGCGTCGTCGCCGATGAGGTCGATCACGTGCGACCGCATCGAGTCGAGATCGCCCGGCGTGTAGAGCCAGCCGGTGCGCGACTGGTCGATGAGATCGATCGGGCCGCCGCGGCGCGGCGCGACGACGGGCAGGCCTGAGGCCTTGGCCTCCTGGATGGACTGGCAGAACGTTTCCAGCTCGCCGGTGTGGACGAAGAGGTCCAGCGAGGCCATCGCCACGGGGAGGTCGTCGCCCGTGAGCTGGCCGAGGAACGCGGCCTCCGGCAGCAGGTCCTCGAGGGCGCCGCGGCTCGGGCCGTCGCCGATGATCACCATGCGGGTGCCGGGGAGGTCGCGCAGGTGCGCGAGGTCCTCGACGCGCTTCTCCGAAGCGAGCCGGCCCATGTAGCCGATGAGGCGCTCGCCGTTCGGCGCGAGCTTGCGACGCAGCGCCTCGCTCCGCTTGCCCGGATGGAACCGGACCGAGTCGACGCCGCGGCCCCAGACGCCGACGCGCGGCACACCTTGGGAGACGAGCTGGTCGCGCGCGAACGTGGACGGCGCGAAGTTCAGCGTGGCGAGCGAGTGCGTCTGCCGGACCCGGTACCAGAGCAGGGGCTCCAGCGCGGAGAAGCCGTAGCGCGACGCGTAGCTCGGTACCTCGGTCTGGTAGATGCCCACCATGGGGATGCCGAGCTCGGAGGCCACCGTCGCGGCCTTGTAGCCGAGGATGAACGGCGCGGCCAGGTGGACGACGTCGGGCGCGAAGTCGGTGAGGATGCGGCGCAGGTGGATGTTGGGGGTGGTGACGACGCGGACGATGTCGTAGCCGGGCAACCCGATGCTCGCGACCGGGACCACGGGGAAGCCGACGGCCGTCGTCGGGGTCCTGTCGCCGTCGGCCGGCGCGATGACGAGCGCGTCGTGGCCTTCGCTCCGGAGGTGCTCCAAGACCCTCAGAATCGAGTTGGTGACTCCATTCACCTGAGGTAGGAATGACTCCGCGACGATGGCAACCTTCACGCCTCCCAGTTTACCTACCGGGTTTACGGACTGACCCTCCTCAGGCAAACGCCAGGTGAACGAGCGGTGAAAGGTCCCGCCGCGACGACAACAAGCGACGTCGCGTCGCCTCCGAGCCTCTGCTGACATGGTGCAGAATTTTCCCGCTGGGTCAGTCGTGCGTGTGGTAGGTGTCCTGCTCCTCGGTGAACTCCTTCACCGGGGCGACGATCTCGCGGGTGGACCCGTCGTCGAAGGTCAACTCACAGGTGACCTCCTCGGAGCCGACGGGCAGCTCGCGGTTGAGCTCCATCAGCATGATGTGGGGGCCGCCGGGCGCGAGGTGCTCGTGCGATCCGGCCGGCACGACGATGCCGTCGGCCGCCTCCTGCATCACCATCTCGCCGTCGCGCATGATCATCTCGTGCAGCTCGGTGATCTCGGCGACGTCGCCGCAGTCGGCGTCGATGAGCGTGACGTCGGAGTCGGACGGGTTGGTGAGGTTCACGTAGACGGCCGTCATATCGGGGCGCTGCGCTTCGTCGGTGGTGCGCACCCACGGCTCGCCGGTGAGGATTCCGGGGGTGGCGTCCTGGGCGCAACCCGCGAGCAGCAAGATTCCGGTCAGTGCAATGACTCGCTTCATGTGCGTCATGCTAACGGCCCGGGCAAAGCCCTCGCACGCCGAATGTCCACCGCTCCAAGGTTCCTGCCGGGAGTGATTACACTCGGGGACCATGGTTGATGTCTCCAGACGCGGACTCTTCGGTGCCGGCGCGGGCGCCGTCGCCGGCGTGGGCCTCGCCGCGAGCATGGGGCTCTCCCGCCCCGCGGCCTCCGCCGCCACGCCCGTCGCCTCCGGACAGACCCACTCCCCCTACGGCGACCACCAGCCGGGCATCATCACCCCCACCCCAGCCGCCGGCCAGCTGATCGCGTTCGACCTCCTACCGGGGACGGACCGCGCCGCGCTGGGCCGGCTGATGCGCGTGTGGTCCACAGACATCGTCACCCTGACCGAGGGGCGCCCCGCTGCCGGCGACACGCTGCCGGATATGGCGCAGCCCGGCGTCTCGATGACGGTGCTCGTGGGCCTCGGGCCCGGGGTCTTCGAGCTGGACGGGCTGCAAGCCAAGCTGCCCGCCGGGTTCCAGGAGATCCCGCCGATGCAGCACGACCGGCTCACCGACGACTACTCCGGCGGCGACCTCCTGCTCTGGATCAGCGCCGACGACTTCACCTCCATCGCCTACGCAGCCCGCCGCCTCATCCACGACGCCGAACCCTGGGCCGCACTCCGCTGGGCGCAGCAGGGTTCCTGGCGCGGCATCGGCGGCGACGGCGAGCCCGCCACCGGGCGCAACCTGTTCGGGCAGATCGACGGCACCGCCAACCCGAAGGGCGCGGAACTCGACGAGGCCCTCTGGTCCACCGACGACTGGCTCGCCGGCGGCACGCAGCTCGTCATCCGCCGCATCGAGATGGACCTGCCGGAGTGGGATTCCCTGATCCGCCACCAGCAGGAGGTCTCGATCGGCCGCGACCTCGCCCACGGCGCGCCGCTGACCGGCGGCGACGAGCACGCGGAGATGGACCTGGAAGCGACGGCTGACGGCGAGCTCGTGATCCCCCTCGACGCGCACGCCCGGCTCGCGCACCCGTCGCAGAACCGCGGCCGGACGATGTTCCGCCGCAGCCTCAACTACGACGACACCACCTCCGTCGGCCTGATCTTCGGCGCCTTCCAGGCCAACATCGCCAAGCAGTTCATCCCGGTCCAGCGCGCGCTGGATGACTTCGACGCACTCAATGAGTGGACAGCCGCCGTAGGATCGGCAGTATTCGTGATTCCCCCGGGGATGCACGAGGGCGAATACCTCGCCCAGCCGCTGCTGGACTAACCCGAAAGGACCAGCCATGACCGACAGCATCCACACCTCCAAGGCACCCGAGGCACTGGGCCCCTACTCTCAGGCCGTGCGCGTCGGGGGCTTCGTGTTCACCTCGGGGCAGATACCGCTCACGCCGGCCGGCGCGATGAACGCCACCGACGCCCTGTCGCAGGCCAACCAGTGCCTGGACAACATCGAGGCCATCCTCAACGAAGCGGGCCTCAAGCTGTCCGACGTCGTGAAGACGACGATCTACCTCACCGACATCAAGGACTTCGACGCCGTCAACGAGGCCTACGCGAAGCGCTTCACCGCACCCTTCCCCGCTCGCTCCTGCGTCGAGGTGAGCGCCCTGCCGAAGGGCGTCTCCGTCGAGATCGAGGCGATCGCTCAGGCCTGATCGAGGCCCGCGATCACCATCGGCATCTGCTCGGCCAGCGCGTCCGGCGGATAGGGCCCCGGGTGGAACTCGGCGGTCCGCGCCTGGATGCTGGCGCCCAGCGCGGCCGCGCGCCAGGCCGGGAGGCCCGCAGCGAGCAGGGCGCCGCAGATGCCGGCGAGCACATCCCCCGACCCGGCCTGCGCGCTCCAGGCCGGCCCGGGCGTCGCGATCGTCACCCGGCCGTCGGGTTCGGTGACGTACTGGGCGGCGCCCTTGAGCAGCACCGTCGCGCCGGTGCGGGCCGCGGCCACCCGCGTGGCGGCGATCGCGTCGGACTCCACCTCGTCGCGGTCGATCCCCAGCAGTCGCGCCAGTTCGCCCGCGTGCGGCGTCAGCAGCCAGCCGTCGCGAGGGCCGTCGGGCAGCGCGAGGAGCGCGTCGGCGTCGACGACGACCGGCACCCCGTGCGCGGCCGCGGCCGCCATCCTGGACTCGTCCGCCTCGCCCCAGCCGGAGCCGACGACCACCGCCTGACACCGACCGGCGCCGACGACGACGCTCGGGAACCGCCCCAGCACGAATTCCGGGGCGGCGGGCCCCGCGTAGCGCACCATGCCCGCGCCCGCGTGCAGCGCGCCGCTGATGCCGAGCAGGGCCGCGCCCGGGTAGTGCGCCGACCCGGTGTCGAGCAGGACCACACCGCGGGAGTACTTGTCGCTCACGGCATCCGGACGGGGCCACCAGCGGGCGAGGTCGGCGTCGTCGAGCTGGCGGATGGAGGTATCGGGCACGTCGACCCCGATGTCGGCGACGACCACCCGCCCGCAGCGCGACGCCGCGGGCTGCAGCACGTGGCAGGGTTTCTCGGCGGCGAAGGTGACGGTGGTGGCGGCCGTGAAACTGGGATGGCCGACGCCGGAGTCGGTGGCGAGCCCGCTGGGCATGTCCACCGACAGCACCGGCACCGCGACGCAGGCCTCAGCGAAGAGCGCGACGGCGTCCGGCAGGCCCGGGCGCGATCCCAGCCCGGTGAACGCGTCGATCACGAGCCCCGCGCCCGCGAGCGCCTCCATGGCCTCGATGGCGTCCACCTCCCGGCAGCCCGACTCGAAGGCCGCGGCGAGGCCGGCGTCGTGCGCCCGGCCGGCGGCGAGCCAGAGCCACACCTGGTGCGCGGCGGCGAGTTCGGCGGCCGCGAAGAGGCCGTCCCCGCCGTTGTTGCCAGGCCCCACCACGACGACGATCGGCCCGGACTCGACGAGCTCGTGCGCATGCCTGGCCACGTGGGCGGCGGCGCGGGCCATGAGGTCGACGTCGGGGTCCGCGTCCCACACCGCCTGCTCGGCGGCGCGCATCTGGTCCGTGGAGATGACGGGTCTCACGATTCGCACACCACCATCGCGGTGACGAAGCCGCCGTCGTGGCTGATGGAGAGGTGGATCCGGCCGATCTTCAGCGCCTTCACGCGCGCCGCGACGGTGCCGCGCACGATGAAGTGCGGCTGGCCCTGGGCGTTGCGCACCACCTCGCTGTCCAGCCAGCGCATCCCGCCCGGCGAGCCGAGCGCCTTCGCGAGCGCCTCCTTGGCAGCGAACCGGGCGGCCTGGGACTGCAGCGAGAGCGCGCGCTCGCCGTCGGTCAGCAGCCGCTCGGCGAGCCCCGGCTGCCGTTCGAGTGCGGCCTCGAACCGCTCGATCACCACCATGTCGGTGCCAATGCCAACGATCACGCGACCAAGCCTACGCTCACTCGACCGTGACGGACTTCGCCAGGTTGCGCGGCTGGTCGACGTCGTAGCCGAGCAGGGTGGCCATCTCGCAGGCGAACAGCTGCAGCGGGATGATCGCCACCAGCGGCTGCAGCAGCGTGGAGACGTTCGGCAGCGCGAAGAAGGCCTCCGCGTTCTCCCGTGCCTCGGCGTCGCGTTCCTCGGCGAGCACGATCGTGCGCGCGCCGCGGGCGTGCACCTCGGCGATGTTGGCGATCACCTTGTCGCGCAGCTGGTCGCGGCCGGCCGGCGGCACGACCACGAAGATGGGTATGCCGTCGGTCACGAGCGCAATCGGGCCGTGCTTCAGCTCGCCTGCCGCGAAGCCCTCCGCGTGGATGTACGCGAGCTCCTTGAGCTTCAGCGCGCCCTCCAACGCCGACGGGTAGCCGACGTGCCGCCCGAGGAACAGCATGGACTCGCGGTCCTTCAGCCGCTCGGCGAGCCCGTACACGTCGTCGGCCTTCTCCAGCATGTCGGACATGTAGCCCGGCATCCGCTCGAGCTCGGTGAGGATGGCCTCGATCTCGTCGCCGTACTTCATGCCGCGCACCTGTGCGAGGTAGAGGCCGAGCAGGTAGCAGGCGACGAGCTGCGTGGTGAAGCCCTTGGTGGATGCGACGCCGATCTCCGGCCCGGCGTGCGTGTAGATGACGGCGTCGGACTCGCGCGGGATCGTGGCGCCGTTGGTGTTGCAGATGGCGATCACGCGCGCCCCCTGCTCGCGGGCGTGGCGGATGGCCATGAGCGTGTCGGCGGTCTCGCCCGACTGCGACACCGCCACGACGAGCGTGTTGGCGTCGACGATGGGGTCGCGGTAGCGGAACTCGCTGGCCAGCTCCACCTCGCACGCCACCCGCACCCAGTGCTCGATGGCGTACTTCGCCACGAGGCCCGCGTAGAAGGCGGTGCCGCAGGCGACGATGATGATCTTGCTCACGCGCCGCAGCTCCTCGGGGCGGATGTGGAGCTCGTCGAGCTGGAGTTCGCCGCGCTCCCCGCGGCGGCCGAGCAGGGTGTCGGCCACGGCCTTCGGCTGCTCGAAGATCTCCTTGCGCATGAACCAGTCGTAGCCCTGCTTCTCGGCGGCCGCGAGGTCCCAGTCGATGCGGAAGTCGCGCGTCTCGGCCGGGGCGCCGTCGAAGTCCGTCACCTCGATGCCGGCGCTCGTGACCTCGACGATCTGGTCCTCCCCCAGCTCGATCGCGTCGCGGGTGTACTCGATGAAGGCGGCGACGTCGGAGGCGATGAAGAACTCGTCCTCGCCCCGGCCGACCACCAAGGGTGAGCTGCGTCGGGCCGCGACGATCCGGTCCGGATCCTCGGCGTCGAGCGCGACGAGCGTGAACGCACCCTGGAGATCCGCGACGACGGCCCGCATGGCGTCGACGAGCGTGCTGCCCGCCTCCACCTCGCGGCGCAGCAGGTGCGCGGCCACCTCGGAATCGGTGTCGGAGGCGAAGTCGACGTCGAACCGCGCCTTCAGCGCCCCATGGTTCTCGATGATGCCGTTGTGCACGACCGCGATCCGCCCCGCGACGTGCGGGTGCGAGTTGGCGTCTGTGGGCGGCCCGTGGGTGGCCCACCGCGTGTGCCCGATGGCGGTGCCCGCCTCCGGCAGCGGCTGCTCGGCGACGGCGGCCTCCAGGTTGGCGATCTTGCCCGCTCGTTTTCTCCACTCGATCCGGTCCTCGGCGGCGAGCGCGACGCCCGCCGAGTCGTACCCTCGATATTCCAGCCGCTTGAGCCCCGCGACCACCACGTCCCGGGCGTCACGGGCTCCCACATATCCGACGATTCCGCACATGCACCAAAATGTACAAGACGGGTGCGCGATTCTTGACACTTGGGCGGTTCCCGCCACGACGGGCGCGGATTCGGGGCCACAACGGCGTTGTGGATAAGGTGTGTCGGATACCACGTGCAAAGGAGTACTCGTGGCCCGTCCTTACGTGACACTTCGACGCAGCGCCTGGGCGGAGTTGTCGAACCACACGACGATCCGTCTCGATGAGGAGACCCTGGACCGGCTGCGCGGCATCGGGGACCCGACGAGCCAGGAGGACGTCTCCGAGGTGTACCGCCCGCTGACGCAGCTGCTGCACCTCACGATGGTCAACGCCGGCCGGCTCAACGACCAGCGCAACCACTTCCTACAGCTCAACGTCGCCCGGACGCCGTTCGTGATCGCGGTGGCGGGCTCCGTCGCCGTCGGGAAGTCGACGGTGTCGCGCCTCCTGCAGGAGCTGCTGCGGCGCGCACCCGGCTCGCCGAAGGTGGATCTCGTGACCACCGACGGGTTCCTCTACCCCAACGCCGAGCTCGAGCGTCGAGGCATCCTGCACCGCAAGGGCTTCCCGCACTCGTACAACCGACGCGAGCTGCTGCAGTTCGTGATGGACGTGAAGTCGGGGTCGAAGCGCGTCGAGGCGCCCGTGTACTCGCACTCGAAGTACGACATCCTGCCCGACGAGCGGATCGTCGTGGAGTCGCCCGACATCCTCATCGTCGAGGGGCTCAACGTGCTGCAGCCGGCGCGGGTGGAGAAGAACGGCCGCTCCGGGCTCGCGATCAGCGACTTCTTCGACTTCTCCGTCTTCGTGGATGCCCGCGAGGAGCACATCAAGCAGTGGTTCATGTCGCGCTTCCTGGAGCTGCGACGTCGCGCCATGGGCACCACGGAGGGGTTCTTCACGCGCTACCAATCGATGTCGGAGGAGGACGCGGCGTCGTTCTCGTCACAGGTGTGGGACACGATCAACGGCCCCAACCTGCGCCAGAACGTCGCCCCGACGAAGCAGCGCGCCACGGCGATCCTCCGGAAGGACGCCGACCACAAGATCTCGAAGATCAGCATCCGCAAGGTGTGACGTCGGGAGGTGATTACTCCCGGAACTTGTACCGACTACGGTTCAACTTCCGGGAGTGATCGCCCCGGCACCCGCCCCGGGCCGCGACGTCGCGTTCCAGCTCCCCCGTAGACTGGCCGGCATGACTGACAGCAACACGAATCGTCGCGACCCGTTCTCCGAGGAGTTCAAGAAGTTCATCGTCTCCGACTGGGCCCCCTACTCGAGCGAGCTACCGGCAAGGCTGCCGGCGGCCGACTACGCGGCCCGGCGTCGGAAGCAGATCAGCGAACTCCACCCGGGCGCGACGCTCGTGTTCCCGGCCGGCCCGCTCAAGGTGCGCGCCAACGACACCGACTACCGCTTCCGCCCGCACACCGCGTTCGCGTACTTCACCGGGCTGGGTGAGGATCGCGAGCCCGACGCGGTGCTCGTGGTGCACGAGGGCGAGGGCGTCCTGTTCTTCCGCCCCCGGGCTCCGCGCACGGATCGCGAGTTCTACGCCAACGCCCGCTACGGCGAGATGTGGGTGGGCCAGCGCGACTCGCTGGAGGAGATGCAGAGCGCGGTGGGCATCGAGTGCCGCGACATCCGCACGCTCGAGGAATACCTGACCGGGCGCGAGAACCTGTTCGTCATCCGCGAGTCCGACCCCGCAGTCACCGCGCTGGTGGACACGGTGCGCGGCGACGAATCCGACGACGACGCCCTGCTCATGCAGCATTCCTCGAGCTTGCGCTTCGTCAAGGACGAGTACGAGGTCGGCGACATGGGGCGCGCGATCGCCGCGACGAAGGTGGGCTTCGACGCCGTCGTCCGCGAGCTGCCGAACGCCGTCGCCAACGGACGGGGCGAGCGCTGGGTGGAGGGCATCTTCGCCCTCCACGCGCGCCACCTCGGCAACGCCGTCGGCTACGACACCATCTCCGCATCCGGCGACCACGCCAACACGCTGCACTGGATCCGCAACGACGGCGACCTCCGCGAGGACGAGCTGCTGCTGCTCGACGCCGGCGTCGAGGTCAACTCCCTCTACACCGCCGACATCACCCGCACGCTGCCGATCGGCGGCAAGTTCACGAAGGCCCAGCGTCACGTCTACGACGCCGTCCACCGCGCCCAGCAGGCCGGCATCGACGCGGCCCGCGCCGGCGAGCCGTTCAAGAACGTGCACGCGGCGGCGGTGAAAGTGGTGGCCGAGTTCGTGGAGGAGCTGGGGATGCTGCCGGTCTCCGCCGAGGAGTCCCTCGCGGAGGAGGGCGGGCACCACCGCCGCTGGATGGTGCACGGCACGTCGCACCACCTCGGCCTCGACGTGCACGACTGCGCGCACGCGCTGCGCGAGGAGTACCGCGAGGGCGACCTCAAGGCGGGCATGATCATCACCGTCGAGCCCGGCATCTACTTCAAGTCCACGGACCTGCTCGTGCCCGAGGAGTACCGCGGCATCGGGGTGCGCATCGAGGACGACATCCTCGTCACCGACGGCGACGCCGTCGTGCTGAGCGACGCGTTCCCGCGCAGCGCCGACGACGTCGAGGCCTGGATCGCCGACCTCCAGGCCTGAGGCCGGGCCGGATCAGCCCTGGGGCGTGGCGTCCTCGTCGATGACGTCGTAGACGGACCAGCGCTTCTGCTCCAGCCGGCGCACGAAGCCCCGGATCAGGTCACCGACGGTGCCGGGCGCGGCCACCGTGACCTGGTGGGCGACGTCCTGCACGATGCGCAGGTCCGCGTTGGGTGCGGAGGTGGCCACGAGCTCGACGTCGGCGATGTCCGTCGACTTGTCGCGGTCGCCCGCGATGAGCAGCAGCGGGGTGTAGATGTTGTCCAGGTCGGCGCGGATGTCGTGGCCGGCGAGCGTGCGGCAGAGCTGGGCGTAGGAGTGGTCGTCGGTGGCGGCCAGGCCCTCCATGATGGCGGCCACCTTGGCGGGCTCGGCGGCGATGAAGTCCGGCGTGAACCACCGCATCCGGGTCTCCTCCACGAGCGAGACGGTGCCGTGCTCCTCGACCTGCTTCGCGCGCTCCTCCCAGCCGTCGGGCGTGCCGACGGTGGCGGCCGAGGCGACGACGACCACGCCGTCGATCAGCTCGGAATGGTCACGGGCGAGGTAGAGCCCGAGCGCGCCCGACATCGACAAGCCCGCGTAGTACGTGGGCAGTTCGCCGCGCTGACCACGAATCGTGCGCGCGACGTTGGCGATCCCCTCGGCGAGGTAGTCCATGCTGGTCTCGTCGTCGTCGCCCCACGGGTGCGCGACGCCCTGCCCGGGCAGGTAGACGTAGACGACGAGGACGCCCTTCGCGAAGTGGCCGGCCACCTGGCCCCACTGGTGCGCCGTGTCCCCGCCGAGGCTTCCGCCGACGATGAGGATGCGCTTCGCTTCGACGTCCGGGTTGTACAAGTGCCACGTGAGTTCCATGGCCACAAACTTACTCGGCTGTCTCTCCGAATACGCAGGAGGTCGGGGTTTCGTCGTCGGGAACTGGGCCGCCCCGGAAGGACCACACCCCCACTGTGATTGTTACGAAGAACATGTAATAATTACGGCACGTTCCCCTACCCTGATGGAGATTCCATGACTGAACTGCCGATCGCCGAGAAGCAGGCGACGGGCTGCGGCTGCGGCCACGACCACGACCAACTGCCCACCCTCGATGCCCGCGACATCCCCCACGCCCTGCGCCACGCGTCCATCCTCGGATCCGTCGCCTCGCTCGCCAAGGGTTCCGCGATGGGGCTCATCGCCCCGCACAACCCGCTGCCGCTGCTCGCGCAGATCCGCGACGCCCACGGGGACTCGGTGGAGATCTCCTACCTGTCGGAGGATCCCTGGACGCTGAAGTTCCAGCGCATCTGATGACAGTGAGCACGAAGAAGCAACGGCCCGCCACCAGTTGGCGGGTCGTGTTTCTTGTGCTCGGCGGCGTCTCCATGCTCGCCGGCCTCAACGCCGCCCTCCTGCTGGTGGGCGTCTGGGCGCCGGTGACGGCGTCGCACCTCAGCAACTACCACGGCCACATCATGGTGCTCGGCTTCATGGGCACCGTCATCGCGCTCGAACGCGCGCAGGCGCTGCGCCAGGTCTGGGCCTACCTCGCCCCCGCGACGCTCGGCGCCGGCGGCATCATGCTCGCCTTCGGCCAGGGGCTGCTGGGCACACTCCTGCTCGCCGAGGGCGCCCTGCTGTTCATCGTCGTCTACGTCTTCCTCTGGCGACGCGCGCCCCTGCCGCTGGTGGCGGTCCAGGTGCTGTCCGCGGTGATGGCGTTCGCCGCGGCGGCGCTGATGCTCGTCGTGCCGATCGCCGAACTCATCCCCGTGCTGGCGGCCTTCATCGTCCTCACGATCGCCTCCGAGCGTGCCGAACTCGCGCAGCTCACGATGGGGGCGCGCGCCATCCCGCTGCTGGTGACGTTCGCCGCCGCGCTGTCGCTAGCCACCGTCGCGCACCTGCTGTGGCCCGGCATCGGCTCCCGGCTGTTCGGCCTCGTCCAACTCCTCATCGCCCTGTGGCTCGTCCGCGACGACATCCCCCTGCGCATGATCCGCACCGACGGCCTGCGCCGCTACAACGCGGCCGCGCTGCTCGCCGGCTACTTCTGGCTGGCGCTGGGCGGCGCGACATGGCTCGTCACCGGCGGGCACGCCGGGACCGTGGCGTACGACGTCGTCATCCACACCACGTTCCTCGGCTTCGGCGTGTCCATGATCATGGCGCACGCCCCCATCATCTTCCCGACGGTGCTCGGCCGCCCCCTGCCCTACCGCCCCTACTTCTACGTGCCCCTGACGACGCTGCACGTCGGTCTCGCGATCCGCGTGGTCGGCGACTTCATGGGCCAGGGCGTCGTGTGGCAGGTTGGGTCCGTGCTGACCGTCGTCTCGCTCGTGTTCTTCCTGATCGCCTCGGTGACCTCGGTCGTCACCCACAACCCCGAGAAAGTAGCTGCATGACCACCCTGAGCAGGCCCCCGAAGCGCCCCACCACGGCCAAGCCGCGCACGCTGCGCGACTTCGTCGCCCTGGGCTGGCTGGCGGTGCTGCTCGTCGTCGTGTTCATCCACCAGTGGGTGCCCGCCTCGACGTGGCTGATGATCCACCTCGTGCTGCTCGGCGCGCTCACACACTCGGCGCTGGTGTGGAGTGAGCACTTCGCCCACACGCTGCTGCGCACGAGCATCGACGACGACGGCAAGCGCAGGCAGGACCAGCGGATCGCGCTGCTCGCGATCGGCTCCCTGGCGGTCTTCATCGGCTACCCGTGGGACATGTGGTGGCTCGTCGTCGTGGGCGCGGTGCTCGTCGTCGCGTCCGTGCTGTGGCACGCGCTGCACCTGCGCACCCAGCTGAAGAACTCCCTGCCCAACCGTTTCCGCGTCGTCTCCCGCTA
>JAAYZP010000301.1 GCA_012514785.1 Propionibacterium sp.
TCCTGGCCGACGACAACTACTCGACGATCGTCGTCGCCGTACGCCAGGGCCGGGGGATCTTCGACAACATCCGCAAGTTCCTGCGCTTCCTGCTCTCGTCGAACATGGGCGAGGTGGTCACGGTGTTCTTCGGCGTGGTGCTGGCCGGGGTGATCGGGCTGACTGCCGAGGGCGGCGGCCTGGCGGTGCCGCTGCTGGCCACGCAGATCCTGTGGATCAACCTGGTCACCGACTCCGCGCCCGCGCTTGCGATGGGGGTGGACCCGGAGGACGGCGACCTCATGGCGCGCAAACCGCGGGACCCGCGGGAGCCGATCATCAACAAGGCGATGTGGTCGCGCGTGTTCTTCATCGGGTTCGTGATGGGCGTTGTGAGCCTGCTCACGATCGACATCTTCCTGCCGGGCGGGCTGGTCGAGGGCTCCGATTCGCTCGAGGTGGCCCGCACCGCCGGCTTCACGACGCTGGTGTTCGCGCAGCTGTTCAATGCGCTGAACTCCCGCTCCGAGGACCACTCGGCGTTCCGCGGGATGTTCAGCAACAAGTGGCTGTGGGGCGCGATCGCGCTGGCCGCGGTGCTGCAGGTGGTCGTCGTGCACGTGCCGTTCATGCAGGTCGCGTTCGGCACCGCGGACATGGACCTGGCGCACTGGGCGGTCTGCGTCGCGATGGCGTCGGTGGTGCTCTGGGCGGAGGAGTTGGCGAAGCTCGTCCGCCGCGCCCTGCGACGGTGACCCGCCCGGGCACCTGCAAGCTGTGCGGTGATGCTGCGGAGCAAGTCTCCCCTGCTCGGCGCCCGGCGAGTGGTCGGGACGCGGACGGGCGTCAGCGGGAGTGCTGGCGCAGGTCCATGACCGCCAACCCGATGGCAGCGACCAGACAGACCGCGATCCCGGTGAACGCCGCCATGAACCCCGTCGCCCAGGAGTTGGACGCGACGACGGCGAAGAAGATACCGGTGATGACCGCGTTACCGAGGGCGGTGGTGATGCGCTCGACCGTCTGCTTGAAGCCGCCGGCGGTGCCGCCGTGCTGACGCGGGATGTCGAGCATGCTGAGCGTCTGGTTGGCGGACCCGACGATGCCCATGCCGAGCCCGTTGAGCATCAGCACGGGCGAGAGCCACCAGAACGAGATGCCCTGCGTCGCGATCAACCAGACGACGAGGATGCTCAGCAACGTGCCGGCCAGCATCGACGAGATCGCCCCCACCAGCATCTGCCGCCCCCGCCCGAGCACGTACTTCGCCGTCACGATCGCGACGACGCCGCTCGCGATGGCGTTGGGCAGGCCGATGAGGCCGGTGCTCAGCGCGTCGACGCCCTGCCCCGACTGGAGGAACAGCGCGACGACGGCGAACGTCGATGTCATGCCAAGGAACACCGCGCCCGAGACGAGGAGCCCGTTGCGGAAGGAGCGGTACTGGAACAGGCCGAGGTCCACCAGCGGCTCGCGACCGCGCATGACGTAGCCGCGCTCCCACCTGATCCACGCGAGCACCAGCGGCGGGGCGGCCAGCAGCAGCCACCACGCCCAGGCGGCGTGCGCCATGAACGGGTACATGATCGCCAACACGATGAGCACGATCAGCACCGAGCCCACCGGGTCGAGGTCCACCCGCTTCGCGCGCAGTTCCGGGTCGATGCGACGTCGCCGCTCCGTCTCGAACGGGAACCACAGGAGCCCGAGCACTACGGCGGCGAGCCCGATCGGGAGGTACGAGAAGAACGCCCACCGCCAGCCGGTCTCGGGCCCGACGGCCTCGATGACCGCGCCCGCGATGATCGGGCCGACGGCGACGGATGCGGAGACCACCAGGCCCAGCAGCGCGAACGCCTTCGCCCGCCCGCCGCCGGAGAAGTACTGCTGGATCATGCCGGTGACCTGCGGGGAGAACAGCGCCGCACCCACGCCCTGCGCGATCCGGGCCGCGTTGAGGATGAGCGGCGTCGGCGCCAGCCCGCACGCCAGCGAGGCGACGGTGAACACCGCCGCCCCCACGACGAACAGCGTCCCCCGGCCCAGCACGTCGCCGGCCCGCCCCGCGGGGATGAGCCCCACACCGAAGGCGAGCGCGTAGCCGGAGAGGATCCACTGCAGGTCCGCCGACGACGCGCCGAGCCCGGTCTCGATGGTGTGCAGGGCGACGTTGACCGACGAGACGGCCATCAGCGACATCGCCATGGACAGCAACAACACCGCGAGGATCCGCACCCGGTGGAACTCGCGGTCGGTGCCTTGCACGCGGATGATGTTGCGATTGGTCACACGCGTAGTTAAGCATCTATCCGAATAACTAGGACATTTGGAAGTGAGTGCTCACTCACATAGCATGGGTCCCCGTGTCCAGAGCTACTCCTTTACCCCGCGACGAACGCCGCGCCGCCATCGTCGATGCCACACTCCCCCTGCTGGAAGCGCACGGGGACCAGTTGACGTCGCGCCAGGTCGCAGATGCCGCCGGCGTTGCGGAGGGCACGATCTTCCGCGCCTTCGACTCGCTGCAGGACGTCATCGACGCGACGATCACGGAGGGGCTCTCCTCCGCGCGGCTGCTCGAGCAGTTGCGTGCCGAGCCGTTCCCGGGCGACCTGGAGGGCGACCTCGCGGTGGCGATGCGGGTGCTCCAGCGCTACCACTACCGCATCCGGGTCATCATCCACATCAGCCACGCGTCGGCGACGTCGGCCAAGGAGTGCGCCCGCGACCAGCTCACCGACCGGCACCGCGAGCTGGTCGGCGCCCTCGTCGAGCGGTTCGCCCCGCACGCGCACGAGCTGGCCGTGTCGCCCGAATCGTTCGTGCAATTCATCCTCATCGTCGCCCACGGGCGGCAGGCACACACCTCGCTCGGCCTCACCCACCTCGACGCCGACGCACTCATCGATCTCGCGCTGACCGGCGCCAGGAAGGACGCTCGATGATCAGGGATCTCGCGCGGCTCATCAACCGCTACATCCGCCCCTACTGGGGCTTGATCGGCATCGTCGTGGTGCTGCAGGTCATCGCCACGCTGATGACCCTCTACCTCCCGACGCTGAACGCCCGCATCATCGACGAGGGCGTCGTCGTCGGCGACACCGACTTCATCTGGTCCACCGGCGGCGTCATGCTGGTGCTCTCGGCCGTGCAGGTGCTCGCGCAGGTCGGGGCCGTGTGGGCGGGCGCGAACGCGTCGATGCAGTTCGGGCGCGACGTGCGCGCCGCGCTGTTCGACCGCGCGCTCAGCTTCTCCACGCAGGAGATGAACCACTTCGGGGCACCCAGCCTCATCACCCGCAACACCAACGACGTGCAGCAGGTGCAGATGCTCGTGCACATGACGTGCGTGATGCTCGTCGGCGCGCCGATCACGATGGCGGGCGGCGTCGTGATGGCCGTGCGCGA
>JAAYZP010000302.1 GCA_012514785.1 Propionibacterium sp.
AGCGCCTGCTCGCCGAGCACCTCGCGCTGGATGACGGGGTCGATCATCTCGGTGAAGCCCGTGCCGCGCTCCATGCCGCCGATCACCAGGTCCCAGGCGAGCACCTTGCCGGGATCCTCCTTGTTGGTGCGCGCCAGCGGCTGCGCGATCGCGGGGTAGTCGCAGACGAACGTCGGCTGGATGAGCTGCGGCTCGACGAGTTCGCCGAACAGCTCGAGGGCGAGCTTGCCCGCGTCCCAGGCCGGGTCGAACTCCACCTCGCGGGCGTCCGCCAGCTTCCGCAGCTCCTCGGCCGGGGTGTCGACGGTGAGCTCCACGCCCAACTCGTCGGAGAGGGCCGGGTAGACCGGTAGCCAGGGCCAGTCGCCGTCGAGATCGATGGTGCCCTTGTCCGTGTCGATCTGCCGGGAACCGACGGTGTCGGCCGCCGCCTGGAAGATCTCCTTGGTGAGTTGCGCGATGGTGAACTGGTCGCCCCACGACTGGTACGCCTCGAGCATGGTGAACTCCGGCGAGTGCGACGAGTCGATGCCCTCGTTGCGGAACACGCGGCCCATCTCGAAGATGCGATCCGCCCCGCCCACCATGGTGCGCTTGAGGTGGAGCTCGAGCGCGATCCGCAGGGTCACGTCGATGTCGAACGCGTTCAGGTGCGTGCCGAACGGGCGCGCCGCCGCGCCGCCGTGGAGCAGCTGGAGGATGGGGGTCTCGACCTCCATGTAGTCCTGCGCGTACAGCGTCTCGCGGATCGCGCGGCTGATGGCCGAGCGGGTGCGCACCATCTCGCGGGCGTCGTCGCGGACGATCAGGTCGACGTAGCGGCGGCGGACGCGTGCCTCCTCCGAGAGGTCCTTGTGCAGCACGGGCAGCGGGCGCAGCGCCTTCGACGCCATCCGCCACTGCTTCGCCATCACGGAGAGTTCACCGCGCTTGGAGACGATGACGCGACCCTCGACCCACACGTGGTCGCCGAGGTCGACGTCGGACTTCCACGACGCCAGCGCCACCTCGCCCACCTCCGCGAGCGACAGCATGATCTGCAGGCGTTCGCCGTTGCTGTCGGGGGTGAACCCGTCCTGCAGCGTCGCGAACGCGAGCTTGCCGGTGTTGCGGACGAACACGACGCGGCCGCCGACGGTGACGACGTCGTCGGTCTCCTCGCCGGTGTCGAGGTCGGGCCAGCCGGCGCGGACCTCGGCCAGGGTGTGGCTGCGTCGCAGGTCCGCCGGGTACGGCTCGACGCCGCCAGCCAGCAGGCGCGCGCGCTTCTCCTTGCGGATGGCGGTCTGTTCGGAGTCGGTGGGCGAAGTCTCATCAGTCACGCCCAGCATCCTATCCCGTGAGGCTCGGCGCGCCCCAGCGACGAGTACGCTGAGCCACCATGAGCATCTCGCCGCTGCCCCAGCCCGACGTCGAGCCCCGACAGCCGGAATTCCTGCGGTTCGCGCTACCCATCACCACCACCGACTCGCTGCCGGGGGTGACGTCGGTGGTGGGGATCGTTGTCGGCGTGGCGACGAGGCCCCGGGACCAGGCGCACCACCCCGAGATGGCGTACATAAACACCCGCGCCCGCCAGGATGCGCTGGGGATGATGGTGCTGCAGGCGGAGGAGGCCGGAGCCCACGCCGTCGTGGCGGTGCGGTTCGACTCGGGCAAGATCTCGGAGTCGGTCACGGAGATCACCGCCTACGGCACTGCGGTCACGCTCGCCGCCTCTCCCGACTGGGTCTGACCACACCGCGGAGGCAGCTTCGGTGTGCGTGGCATCGTTTGCTGGTTGAGTTCGCCCGCGACGAAGGAGCTGGCGATGGTCGAAACCTTCTTCAGCGGTCGCTGGGATTGGGTTCCTGCGTTGGTCGGGGATGGTTTCGACGGACGCTCGCTGGCGCTCGCTGCTCAACCATCAAGGAGGCCAGGCCTGCATTGTTGATTGAGCTTCGCGGCGCGAGGGACGAGCCCGCGATGGGTCGAAATCCCCCTCAGCTGTCGCTGGGATAGGGCCGGGTTCAGGCGACGGGGTGGAGGGTAGCGTGGGCGAGGAGCCAGGCCAGCACTTCGGGTACCGGTGGTTGTTCCCAGGCGGGGTCGTCCGGCGGCGGGTCCGGTAGGTGTTCGGG
>JAAYZP010000303.1 GCA_012514785.1 Propionibacterium sp.
GCGACGCGCCGGGCCAGGTAGCGCAGCATGTGGGTCTCGCCGGATTCGCGGATGGCCTGGAGCACGTCGACGGACGCGCCCTCCTCGACGGCGTCCTCCTTCGCCACGCGTACGAGCCGGGCGATGTGCTCGTCGCAGGCCCGTTCGAGGTCGGCCATGGAGCCGAAGTGGTGGCGGATGAGCCCTGCGGTCACGCCGGCTCGCTCGGCGACGGTGCGGGCCGTCAGCGTGGCGCCCTCCGCGACGAGCTCGATGGCTGCGTCGCGGAGTCGTGCCTTGGCTGTGCGGTCCGTCATGATACGAGCGTATAGCACGCTATACGCCTGTGCAATACCTTTGCCCGACTAGTCTGGGGCGCATGTCCGAGACCTTCTACGACCGCGTCGGCGGCGCGCCGACGTTCCACAAGCTCGTGGCCGAGTTCTACCGAGGGGTAGCCGACGACCCGCCGCTGAAGGAGATGTACCCGGAGGAGGACCTCGGCCCCGCGGAGGACCGGCTGCGGATGTTCCTGGAGCAGTACTGGGGCGGGCCGAAGACCTACGGCGAGACCCGCGGCCACCCGCGTCTCCGGATCCGGCACGCGCCGTTCAAGGTCACGCCGCTGCAGCGCGACCGCTGGCTGCAGCACATGCTGGCCGCCGCCGACACCCTGGGCCTCGAAGAGGCCGACGATGCCGAGTTGCGCGAGTACCTCGTGCGCGCCGCGCAGTTCATGATCAACGCCGACGACGACTGAGCCACACCCCTGAGGTGGGCGTTTTATCCACGCGAACGCATGTAGAGGCCGTTTTTCGGGGCCTAAACCCGTTCGCGTGGATAAAACGGACAGTTTCAGTCGGAGCGCTCGTCGCGGATCTGCTCGTGGTGCCGCACGACCTCGCGCACGATGAAGTTCAGGAACTTCTCCGCGAACTCGGGATCGAGCTGGGCCTCCTCCGCCAGTCGGCGCAGGCGCGCGATCTGCTGCGCCTCGCGCGCGGGGTCGGCCGGCGGCATGTCGTGCTTGGCCTTCAGCTCCCCGACCCGCTCCGTCACCTTGAACCGCTCGGCGAGCAGGTGCACCAGCATCGAGTCCATGTTGTCGATGCTGGAGCGCAACTCCAGCAGTTGCGCGACCGGGTCGCCCTGGTTCATCGGTGCAGGATCAGGTCGATGCGCTGGAAGCTCTTGACGTCGGTGTAGCCCGTCATGGCCATCGACTTGCGCAGTCCACCGGCGAGGTTCATGGTGCCGTCCGGGACGCGCGACGGGCCGACGACGACCTCCTCGAGCGTGCCGACCTGCTCGAAGAACGAGCGCTGGCCGCGCGGGAGCGACGAGTGCCACGCCTCGGAGCCCCAGTGCCAACCCTTGCCGGGCGCCTCGGTGGCGCGCGCCAGCGGCGAGCCCACCATCACGGCATCCGCGCCGCAGGCGATCGCCTTGGCGATGTCGCCCGAGCGGCCCACCGCACCGTCGGCGATGATGTGCACGTAACGCCCGCCCGACTCCTCGAGGTAGTCGCGCCGGGCCTCCGCCACGTCGGACACCGCCGACGCCATCGGCACCTCGATGCCGAGCACCGAGGCCGTCGTGTGCGTCGCCCCGCCGCCGAACCCGACGAGCACGCCCGCCGCCCCGGCGCGCATCAGGTGCTGCGCCGCGCGGTAGGTGGCGACGCCGCCGACGAGCACCGGGGTGTCGAAGCTGTAGATGAATTCCTTCAGGTTGAGCACGTTGTCGCCGCCGACATGCTCGGCGGAGACCGTCGTGCCGCGGATCACGAAGAAGTCCAGACCGGCCTTCTCGATGATGTCCGCGAACTCCTGGGTCCGGGCCGGCGACAGCGAGCCGGCGACGGGCACGTCGGCGTCGCGCAACTGCTGCAGCCTCGCCTCGATCAGCTCCGGCTTCACCGGCTCGGAGTAGATCTCCTGCATCCGCGACGTCGCGGTCACCTGGTCCATCGCCTCCGACAGCAGCTCGTACTGCTTCGTCGGGTCCTCGTAGCGTGTCCAGAGCCCCTCGAGGTTGAGCACGCCGAGCCCGCCGAGGCGGCCCATCGTGATGGCGGTCTCCGGCGACATCACCGAGTCCATCGGCGCGGCGACGATCGGCATGTCGAAGGTGACGGCGTCGATCTTCCAGGTGAGGTCCACCTCGGAGTCGCTGCGCGTGCGACGCGTGGGGGCGATAGCGACGTCGTCGAAGCTATAGGCCTGCGTGGCGCGCTTGCTGCGGGCGAGTTCGTACATGGGTTTCCGGGCTCCTAGCGTCGGCCGTAGTTCGGCGAGTCGGCGATGTGGTGGACGTCGTGCGGGTGGGACTCCTTGAGCCCGGCCGCGGTGATGCGCACGAAGCGGCCGCGCTCGTCGAGTTCGGGCAGCGTGCGGGCGCCGACGTAGAACATGGACTGGTGCAGCCCGCCGACGAGCTGGTGCACCACCGTCGACACCGGCCCGCGGTACAGCACCGTGCCCTCGATGCCCTCCGCGATCAGCTCGTCGTCGCTGACCACGTCGGCCTGGAAGTAGCGGTCCCGCGAGAACGACTGCTTGCCGCGCGAGCTCATCGCGCCGAGCGAACCCATGCCGCGGTACTGCTTGTACTGCTTGCCGTTGATGAAGACGAGGTCGCCGGGGGCTTCCTCGCAGCCGGCGAGCAGGGAGCCCACCATGACGGTGCTGGCGCCGGCGACGAGCGCCTTGGCGATGTCGCCGGAGTGCTGGAGTCCGCCGTCGGCGATCACCGGCACGCCGGCCGGGCGCGCCACCAGCGACGCTTCGTAGATGGCGGTGATCTGCGGCACGCCGACCCCGGCCACGACGCGTGTGGTGCAGATGGAGCCGGGCCCCACCCCCACCTTCACCGCGTCCACGCCCGCGTCGACGAGCGCCTGCGTGCCCTTGCGGGTGGCGACGTTGCCGCCGATGATCTGCACGCGGTCGCCGACGTCGGCCTTGAGCTTGCGGATCATGTCCAGCAGGAGCCGTGCGTGCCCGTGCGCGGTGTCGACGACGAGCACGTCGACGCCGGCCTCGATCAGCGTCATCGCCCGCGTCATCGCCTCGCCGAAGTAACCGACCGCCGCGCCGACGAGCAGTCTCCCGTCGGCGTCCTTCGAGGCGTGCGGGAACTGCTCGGACTTCACGAAGTCCTTCACTGTGATCAGGCCGGTGAGCTTGCCGTCGGCGTCGACGAGCGCCTGCGTGCCCTTGCGGGTGGCGACGTTGCCGCC
>JAAYZP010000304.1 GCA_012514785.1 Propionibacterium sp.
AGGACCTGGCCGAGGTCGAACACCACTGCTTCGATCATCCTCTGAAGCGTAGTGCGCATCCGCGGACCCGGGGCCGATCCGGCGGGGTGCGCGGTAGCCTCCGACGCATGGCGCACGGCTGGCAGTTCTGGATCGACCGCGGGGGCACGTTCACCGACATCGTCGCCCTCCGCCCCGACGGCACGCTCACCTCCGGCAAGGTGCTCTCGGAGGACAACGCCACCCCGCCGCGCTACCGCGACGCCGCGGTCGAGGGCATCCGCCGCATCCTCGGCGTCGCGCCCGGTGCGCCGATCCCCGTCGAGCGGATCGACGTCGTGCGCATGGGCACCACGGTGGCCACCAACGCGCTGCTCGAGCGCAAGGGCGAGCCGACGGCGCTCGTCATCACGGAGGGCTTCGCGGACGCGCTGCGGATCGGCTACCAGGACCGGCCCCGGCTGTTCGACCTGGAGATCACGCTGCCGAGCCAGCTCTACGAGCGGGTGCTGGAGGTGGACGAACGCGTGATGGCGGACGGCACCGTGCTCCGCGCCCCGGACCTCGACGCGCTCGAGCCCCGGCTGCGGGAGATGTTCGACGCCGGCGTGCGCTCCCTCGCGGTGGTGTGTCTGCACAGCCACCTGTACCCCGACCACGAGCGCCGGATCGGGGAGTTGGCGCGGCGGCTCGGGTTCGAGCAGGTGTCACTGTCGGGCGAGGTGAGCCCGCTGATGCGGGTGGTGCCGCGCGGGGCGACGGCCGTCGTCGACGCGTACCTGTCACCCATCCTGCGCCGCTACGTCGACCAGGTCAGCGCGGAGCTGCCCGGTGTGGAGCTGTTGTTCATGCAGTCGCACGGCGGGCTCACCGAGGCCCGGCATTTCCGGGGCAAGGACGCCATCCTGTCGGGGCCGGCGGGCGGCATCGTCGGGATGGCGCGGATGTCCGGGCGCGCCGGCCTGCGGAGGGTGATCGGGTTCGACATGGGCGGCACCTCCACCGACGTGTCGCACTTCGCCGGGGAGTACGAGCGGGTGGTCCAGACGGAGGTCGCCGGGGTGAGGCTGCGCTCGCCGATGCTCGACATCAACACCGTCGCGGCCGGCGGCGGGTCCGTGCTGCACTTCGACGGCGCCCGCTACCGGGTCGGCCCCGATTCGGCCGGCGCCGCACCGGGGCCCGCGTGCTACCGGATGGGCGGTCCGCTCACGGTCACCGACGCCGTCGTGATGCTCGGGCGCATCCAGGCGGAGCACTTCCCGGCGGTGTTCGGCCCGGGCGGGGACGAGCCGCTAGACACCGGCGTGGTGCGTCGTCGGTTCGCCGAGCTCGTGGATGAGATCGCCGCGGCGACCGGCGATACCCGCAGCCCGGAGGAGGTGGCGGCGGGCTTCCTGCAGGTGGCGGTGGCCAACATGGCGGGCGCGATCAAGAAGATCTCGGTGCAGAAGGGCCACGACGTCACGGGGTACGCGCTCACGACGTTCGGCGGGGCGGGCGGGCAGCACGCCTGCACGGTGGCCGAGGCGCTCGGGATGCGCACGGTGCTGGTGCCGCAGTTCGCCGGCGTGCTTTCCGCGCTCGGGATGGGGCTCGCGGACGTGACCGCCATCCGCGAACAGGCGATCGAGGAGCCGCTCGACGAGGAGATCTCGGCCGGGCTGCACGAGCTGGCGGCGCAGCTGGAGGCGGCCGCGCGGGAGCAGCTGGCGGACGGGCTGAGCGAGGAGACAGTCGTGGAGCGGCGGGTGAGTCTTCGCTACGACCGGACCGACACCGGCATCGAGGTCCGGCTCGCGGGCGCGGAGGCGATGCGGGCCGAGTTCGAGGCGGCGCATCGTCGGCTCTACTCGTTCCTCCTGGAGCGGCCGCTCACGGTGGAGTCGGTGGCCGTCGAGGTCATCGGGCGGAGCGCGGCGACGCTGCCCGTCGGCGGCGGGTCGGGTGGGGGTCGGGCGTCGGCGACGGTGCCGATGTACACGCGTGGCGCCTGGCGCGACGTGCCGCTGCGCCGCCGCGAGGAGCTGGCTCCGGGCAGCATCGTCGCAGGGCCGGCGCTGATCGCGGAGGCGAACGCGACGATCGTCGTCGAGGAGGGCTGGGCCGGGGCGGTCACGGAGTTGGGCGACCTGCGGCTGGACCGGGTGGCCGTCGACGGCGAGTCCGGTGGCGCGGGCGTGGGCACCGAGGTGGACCCGGTGTACCTGGAGATCTTCAACAACCTGTTCATGAGCGTGGCCGAGCAGATGGGCGTGCGGCTGGAGCAGACGTCGCAG
>JAAYZP010000305.1 GCA_012514785.1 Propionibacterium sp.
CCACCGATCGCCGCCCTGCATGACGAGATCGCGGTTGCTGCCCGGCAGCTCGACCAGGCGGCGGCCGCGGGCGATGCCGGGGTCGATCTCGGGGATGCGGATGGTGTCATCGTCGCGGACACGTCCTTCGGCGGCGGACAGGCGCTCACGGGCTTCCTCCACCTTCGCCGCCGCCCGCTTCTGCTCGCCGGCGCGGGACTTCTCCGACTTCTCCGCCCAGGCGTGCATGGCGATGGGCGCGGCACGCTTGTTCGCGGCCCACTTCTTGCCCACCTGCTCCTTGCGCGCCATCGCCGTCTGGACGTGCTGTCGCTCGCGCTGCTCCTGGCGCAGCTTCTGCGCGGCGGATCGGACGGTCTGCTCGGCCGCGGCCGCCTCCGTCGCGAGCTGCGCGCGGTAGGCGTCGAAGTTGCCGCCGAACGTGCGCACCGCCCCGTCGTAGATCTCGACGATGGCGTCCATGCGATTCAGGAGGGCGACGTCGTGGCTGACCACCACCACCTGCCCCGACCAGGACTCGACGGCGGCGTGGAGGGCCGCGCGGGAGCGTCGGTCGAGGTTGTTGGTGGGTTCGTCCAGGAGCGCGACGGTGGCGCCCTCCAGTTCGAGGGCCGCGAGCGTCAGCTGCACGAGTTCGCCGCCGGAGAGCGTGGTTGCGGGGCGGGGGAGTACGTCGTCGAGTGCGAGCGACGGCACGTGCTTGGCGATCACGGCCTCGGCGCGTGCTTCGATGTCCCAGTCGTCGCAGATCGCATCGAAGTGCGCCTCGGCGATGCTGCCCGCTTCGATGGCGCGCAACGCCTCCAGCTTCGGCGATACCCCGAGGAGGTCCGCGACGGTGTCGTCCTGGCTCTGGAGCAGGTCCTGGCGCAGCCGGGCTACGCGGCCGCCGGACGAGACGCTCCCGGACGTGGGCGCGAGGGTCTGGTCGATGAGCTTCAGCAGCGTCGACTTGCCGGAGCCGTTGCGTCCGACGATGCCAGTGCGGGGAGCGCTGATGGTGAAGGTGAGGTCGTCGAAGAGGCGTTCGCCGAGCGGGTCAAAGGCGAACGAGAGGTTGGTGAACTGGATGGACATGTGGGTTCCTCCGGGCAGGGGTGGGCGCCGGAGCGGATGCTCGACGGCGGGGTCAGGCGCGCGGAGCGATGTACATGTCTGTGTCCGTATCGATCGACAATAGGTCCTGAATACGGTAACCGATAGGATGGGGCGCTGCCAACCAACCCCTGTGAGGAGTCCCGTGTCCGAAGAGTTCTTCGACGACTTCGAAGCCGCCCCGATCAAGCCGGTCGTGGCCGTGGTTGGCCGACCCAACGTCGGGAAGTCGACGCTGGTCAACCGCGTGTTGGGCCGTCGTGCGGCCGTGGTGCAGGATCAGCCCGGCGTCACCCGCGATCGCGTGAGCTACGACGCGCACTGGAACGGTAAGGAATTCATCCTCGTCGACACCGGCGGCTGGGTCTCCGACGCCAAGGGCATGGCGGCGATGATCGCCGAGCAGGCGGAGCTCGCCATCGCGTCCGCGGATGCGGTGCTCTTCGTCGTCGACGCCACCGTGGGCACCGTCGACGAGGACGACGCCGTGGTCCGCGTGCTGCGCAGGTCGAGGAAGCCGGTGATCCTGGCGGCCAACAAGGTCGACGACCAGCGCCACGAGGCGCTGGCCGCCACGATGTGGAACCTCGGACTGGGGGAGCCGTACCCGGTGTCCGCGCTCCACGGGAGGCTCCGGGGACCTGCTGGACGCGCTGCTGGAGGTGCTGCCCGAGGCGCCGACGTCGCCGGA
>JAAYZP010000306.1 GCA_012514785.1 Propionibacterium sp.
CGTCGGCGTCGGCGAGGGCGTTTCCTCGGCGGCCGGGGAGCAGGCGCTCAACACGGCCAGGGACAGGGCCGTCGCCGCGGCGACGCGCAGGTTCTTCACGAATGACACTGGGAAATCCTACTCGGTGGTCACATGCCGACGATATCGAGGAGCTTGCCGAGCTCGTCGCGGGTGAGCTCGCGGGTCTGCCCCACGGGCAGCTGGCCCAGCATGATGGGGCCGATGGCGACGCGCGAGAGGCGGTCGACGGGGTGGCCGACGGCGTCCATCATGCGGCGCACGATGCGGTTGCGCCCCACGTGCAGGGTGATCCGCAGCAGCGTGCGGCCCTCGGTGCGGGAGACGACCCTGACGCGGTCGGGCTTCACCGGGCCGTCCTCGAGGGTCACGCCCTTCTCGAGGCGCTTCACGGTGCGGGGATCCATGGATCCGGCCACCTCCACCATGTAGGTCTTGGGGACCTCGTAGGAGGGGTGGGCCAGGCGGTGGGCGAACTCGCCGTCGTTGGTGAGCACGATGAGGCCCTCGGTGGAGGTGTCGAGGCGCCCGACGTGGAACAGCCGGCTGCTGCGCGGCGGGATGTAGTCGGTGAGCGTGGGGCGGCCCTCCGGGTCGTCCATCGTCGAGACGACTCCGCGGGGCTTGTTGAGCACGAGGTAGACGTGGTGGCGGGGTGCGGGGATGCGCGATCCGTCGACGCGGATCGTGTCGCGCTCGGGGTCGACGCGCGTGCCCAGCTCGGTCACGATCGCCCCGTTGACCTCCACCCGGCCCTCGACGATCAGCTCCTCGCTGGCCCTGCGCGACGCGACGCCGGCGGCTGCGAGCACCTTCTGCAGGCGCACACCTTCGGGTTCAGTCATGGCTCTCCTCCTTCGCGAGCTCACCGAGCTCGGCCTCCAAGGCTAGGGCGTCGGGCAGCAGCGGCGCCAAATCCGGCAATTCTCCCAGATCGGCGAGCCCGAGCTTCTCCATGAACAGACCTGTGGTCCCGAACGTCACGGCACCGGTCGTCGCGTCCTGGCCGGCCTCCTTGATCAGGCCCCGCACGCTGAGCGTCTTGACGACGCCGTCGACGTTCACGCCCCGGACGGCCGCGATCCGGCCGCGGGAGACGGGCTGCAGGTAGGCGATCACGGCGAGGGTCTCGAGCGCGGCCTGACTGAGCCGGGAGCGCTGGTCGGAGATCAGCCAGGCCTCGATCACGTCGCCGACGTCGTCGGCCGTGGCAAGGCGCCAGCCGCCGGCGACGAAGCGCAGCCGGATGCCGCGGTCGTGCTGTTCGTAGAAGTCGGCGATCGCGCGCAGCTCGGCCTCCACCTCGGCGGTGGGTGCCTCCAGCGCGGTGGCCAGTTCTTCGGTGGGCAGCGGGTCGGTGGCCATCAGGAGCACGGATTCGAGCGCCTTGGTGAGGCTCATGATTCCTCCAGGGATGGTTGGGCTACGTATTCGTCCTCAACGTCGATCGCGTCGACGTCGCCGGCGGTCCAGCGGATGCTCAGCTCGCCGAGCGGGGTGAGCTGCTCGAAGGCGATCTGGTCGCCCCGGAAGAGTTCCAGCACGGCGAGGAAGCGCACGACGACGGTGATCCGGTCGGCGCCCTCGGCGAGCGCGCGGAACGTGGCGCTGCCGTCGCGGCGGAGCCGGGCGGCGATGAGCTGCACCTGTTCGGCGAGGTTCACGCTGGAGTGGTGCAGGTGGGTGAGCTCCACCGTCGGCGGGGCCTTCGGGACGAGCGCGGCCGCGGCCAGGCGGGCCAGCTCGTCGGGCGTGATGTGGAGCTCGACCTCGGGCAGCACGTGGCGGAACCGCTCCTCCAGCCCGCCGGGCCGGTAGTGGCGGGTGCTCGCCCGTTCGAAGGTCTCGGCGAGCCAGGCGGCTACCTGCTTGAACGCGCGGTACTGCAGCAGGCGGGCGAAGAGCAGGTCGCGCGCCTCGAGCGCAGCGATGTCCTCCTCGTCCTCGGCCTCGGCGCCGGGCAGCAGGCGCGCCGCCTTCATATCGAGCAGCGTGGAGGCCACCACGAGGAAGGAGCTGGTCACCTCCAGGTCCCAGTCCCCCTGCTTGATGTGGGCGATGAAGTCGTCGGTGACCTGGCTGAGCGCCACTTCGGTGACGTCCATCTCGCGGCGGGCGATCAGCTGCAGCAGCAGGTCGAACGGGCCCTCGAAGTTGGTGAGGTGGACCCGGAACGCATCACTCACGAAGGTGCTGCACCAGGGCGGAGTCGTCGCCGTCGGCGTCGAGGTCATGCAGCGCGAGCGCGACGGCGGTGCGCACGAGCCGGCCGCGGTCGACGCGGATGCCGTGGTGGCGTCGCAGTTCGAGGTTGGCGTCCTCGAGCGCGAGCAACTCCTCCTCGGAGAAGTAGACGGTGATCTTGTGGTCGTGGCGGACGCGCCCGGAGGCCACCGGCGGCTTCTCGGCCACGGGCTCGGGCTCCGGCTTCGCTGCGGGCGCGGCCTTCGCCGGGGGCTTCTTCTCGGCGACCTCCGGCTTGGGTGCTGCGGGCTGTTCGGGGAGCTCAGCGCCGGTGGGTCGGAACAGTTCGGAAGCGCCGGGCAGTGATGCTCGTCTAATCATGCTGGACCCTCAGGAGCACCTCGCGCGCCAGCTGTCGGTACGACGTCGAGCCGGGCGAGTTCGGTGCGTACGTGGTGATGGGTTCGCCGGCGACGGTGGTCTCGGGGAAGCGCACCGTGCGGCGGATCACCGTGTGGAAGACCTGCTCGTCGAAGGCCTGCACCACGCGTTCCAGCACCTCGCGGCCGTGCAGGGTGCGGGCGTCGTACATGGTGCCGAGCAGGCCGAGGACCTCCAGGTCGGGGTTGAGCCGGTCCTGCACCTTCGCGATCGTGTCGGTGAGCAGCGCGATGCCGCGGAGCGCGAAGAACTCCAGCTCGAGCGGCATGATGACGTAGTCGCTGGCGGTGAGCGCGTTGATGGTCAGCAGGCCCAGGCTGGGCGCGCAGTCGATGAGGATGAAGTCGTAGTCGCTGCGCAGCTGCGTGAGGACGCGGTGGAGCGTCTGCTCACGGGCGACCTCGCTCACCAGCTGCACCTCGGCCGCGGACAGGTCGATGTTGGACGGCAGGATGTCGAGGCCCGGCGTCGACGTCTCGTGCACCACTTCCTGCGGGGTGAACTCGCGGCTGAGCAGCAGGTTGTAGATGGACTTGTCGAGGGTGTGCGGGTTGAGGCCCAGCCCCACCGACAGCGAGCCCTGCGGGTCGAAGTCCACCAGCAGGACCTTGCGCCCGGTCTCGACGAGCGCGGCGCCGAGGTTGATCGTCGTCGTGGTCTTGCCGACGCCGCCCTTCTGGTTGCACATGGCGACGATGGCGGCGCGGCGGTCGCTGACGTCGCGGGGTGGTGCCGGTTCCGGAAAATCGGGAAGCGGACGCCCCGTGGGTCCGATGACTTCCTCGAACAGCGATTGATCAGCCACTGTGTGCCTTTCCTGCGGTCAATTTGTCGACATCCTACTCCTGCGCCCGCGGATGCGCTGCTGTATGCACCTCGCGGAGCTGGTCGACGGTCAC
>JAAYZP010000307.1 GCA_012514785.1 Propionibacterium sp.
ATCCGCGTGCGGTGCTGTCGGTGATCGAGCTCTCGCGGGCGGCCTACCGCAAGATGCGGCAGAACCTGTGGTGGGCGGCGGGCTACAACCTGCTGGCCGTGCCGCTCGCCGCCGGGGTGCTGGCGCCGATCGGGTTCGTGCTGCCGATGAGCGTGGGCGCGATCCTGATGTCGCTGTCGACGGTGATCGTCGCACTCAACGCGCAGCTGCTGCGACGCCTCGACCTCGCACCCGAGCGCCTCGTCTGAGGCGGGAACGAGATGAAGCTGTGCCGCCCAGTGCGGCACAGCTTCATCGCACTCGATAGGTCTGCGGGTCAGTTGTCGGTGCCGACGACCTCACCAGAGGAGGGATCGACGTGGATCTCGACGTCATCCCCACCGGCGGCGGGCACGACCTCGATCTCCCAGCGGCCTCCGCCGTCGTCGTCCCAGGACGCGTCCTCGACGATGCCCGGCGTGTGGGCGAGCGCGGCCTCGATGGCCTCGCCGATGGTCACGGTGGCGGCGGCTGCGGCGCGGTCATCGCCGTCGGCGCCCTCCTGGTCGTCGGTCATGGCGGTGCCGTCGACGGTGTGGACCTTCACCTCGTAGACCGTGTCGCCGGCGAGCACGTCGACGTCCCAGCGGCCCTGGCGGTTCTCCAGGTCCTGGTCGATGACGATGCCCTCGGTGCCCGTCTCCTCGAGGATGTGGGCGACGGCGAGGTCACGGGCGGTGGTGGCGTCGGCGGCGGAGCCGGCCTCGACGGCGGGCGTCTCGTCGGGCGTGGCCTCGGGAGCGGTTTCCGCAGGGGCCGCCGTCTCGGCGGGGGTCTCGGTCTCTGCGGGCTCGGCGGTCTCGGCCGGCGGGTCAACCTCGGACGGGCTGCCGGCGGTCATAGCCGGGGCGGGTTCTTGGGTGCCGTTGTCGGCACCGCACGCCACCAACGCCAGTGAGGCGACGGCAGCGACGGAAAGGGTGGCGATCTTGTGCATCTTCATGTCCTCAACGCTAGGCCTGCTTTGTGAGGGAAACATTAGAGTCTCGTGAGTGCACTCCCATGCCAGCCGGCGTCGCAAGGTGCGAGATGATACCCGCGGAAAGAAGGTGCCGTGCTCGACGTTCTGCTGGCGATCATCCCGCTGTACATCCTGATCTCGCTAGGTCTGGTGGCGTCGCGGATCCCCGGGTTGAAGGGTGCGGACGCGAGCCTCAACACGTTCGTCTTCTGGTTTGCGCTGCCCGCGTTCCTGTTCGACTCGGTGGCGACGGCGCCCTCCGGGGCGGGGCTCCCGCCGTCGATGTTCATCGTGACGTTCGTCGCGACCCTGCTGTTCTTCTGCGTCGTCTACCTCGGCGCGGTCCTGCTCGGCCTGAAACGCCTGGCCGGGCCGCTCGCTGCCGCCGCCGGCTACGGCAACGTCGCCTACCTCGGCTTCCCCGTGATCCTCAGCGTGTTCGGGCAGCAGGCCGCGCTGCCCATGGCGCTGGCGGCGATGACGCACAACATCCTGTTCCTCGTCGGCTACCCGGTGCTCGCGTCGTTCCGGCAAGGGGGCGAGGGCAACATCGGGCGCGCGCTGCTGAAAGCTGTGCCGTACAACCCGACGATCGTGTCCGTGCTGCTGGGGCTCGTCTTCTACGCCACGGGTTGGAGCCTGCCCGGCCTCATCATGACGCCGATCTCGATGATGGCGCAGGCGGTGATCCCGGTGGCGTTGTTCGCCGTCGGGCTCGCGCTGCCGCCGGCGATCAAGGCGCTGATGAACGGCGGTTCGTCGATCCTGGCGGTGCTGGTGGTCTCGGTGCTGAAGTCGGTGGCGCTGCCGCTGCTCACCTGGGGCGCGGCGGTGCTGTTCATCCCGGATCCGACCGGCGTGCTCACCGGCACGCTCGTGCTGATGGCGGCGATGCCGACGGGAGTGAACGCGTTCACGATGGCGCAGGAGTTCGACGGCGAGGGCCGGCTGGTGGCCGCGGTCATCGCGGTCTCGACGGTCCTGACCCTGGTGACCGCCTCCGTCTTCGGCGTCCTCGTCGCGTGACCGGGGCCCGGACCCTTGTTGGTTGAGCCGTCACCGCGACGGAGGAGCTGTGACGTGGTCGAAACCACCGTCGTGTTTGGCAGTGATCCGGTCCCTGCGGAGGTTGGGGATGATTTCGACCCTTCGCCGGCTCCTTCGTCGCGGGCGAGCTCAATCATCAAAGGCTTGTTGGTTGAGCCCTTCGACCTTCTCGGGGTTTGCTGGTTGAGCCGTCACCGCGACGGAGGAGCTGTGACGTGGTCGAAACCACCGTCGAGTTGGGCAGTGGTCTGGTCCCTGCGTGTGTTGGGGGTGATTTCGACCCTTCGACCATCGCGGGTTCGTTCCTCACGCGCGAGCTCAGGGACCGCCTTCGCGAGCTCAATCATCAAATGGGGTCAGCCGTCGGCCAGGCGGGCGGCGTTGGCGACCACCTCGACCATCAGCTCGAACGCGATCGGGAACGCATCCTCATCGAGCCCGAACTGCGGGTTGTGGTGCCCCGCCGAGAACCCCTTCTCCGGGTTGCCCGCGCCGACGAAGACGTACGTCGCCGGGGCGACCTGCGAGAATGCCGCGAAGTCCTCGCCGCCCAGCATCGGCGGCTCCGAGACGATCTTGCCCGGCCAGCGTTCCTCCGCGATCTCGCGGACGATGGCCGTGCGGGCCGGATCGTTCCACACCATGTCGTAGCCGACGAGGTAGTCCAGCTCGGTCTTCAGCCCCGGGTTGGCGGCCTCCAGCCCGGCCAGGATCTCGTCGAAGGAGCGCATCACCGTCGCCCTCGACTCGGCGTCCTGCGTGCGCACGATGCCGCCGACCTTCGCCTGCGGCGGGATCACGTTGAGCGCCTGCTGGCGCCCCGCCTCGACCCACGTCGCCATCACGACCGCCGGGCGCAGCCCGTTGATCCGCCGCGCCGGGATGGTGAGCAGCTGGTTGATGAGGGTCGTCGTCGCCATCACCGGATCGATCGAGTCCTCCGGCGTCGACGCGTGCGCGCCCCTACCGGACATCGTGACCTCCCAGAGGTCGGAGTTGGCCGAGGCGGCGCCGTCCTTGATGTCGATGACGCCGGTGGGCAGCGTCGACCAGAAGTGGAACCCGTAGATGAAGTCGAAGTCGTTGAAGAGGCCGGTGGCCACCATCTCCTTCGCACCACCCGGCGGAGTCTCCTCCGCGTGCTGGAAGATGCCGACGATGGTGCCGGTCAGCCGGTAGAGGTTCGCCTCCACCCAAGCCATCGTCGCCAGCACGACGGCCATGTGCCCGTCGTGCCCGCAGCCGTGCATCCGCCCCGGCACCTTGGAAGCGAACTCCAGATCGGGACGGTCCTCCGTCATGGCCAGGCCGTCGGTATCGGCGCGTAGGCCGATCTTCGGGCCCGGCCTACCGGTGTCGAACACCGCGATGAGGCTCGTCGGCGTCGGGTTGGAGAGCTCGGCGTTCGGCGCGTGCTGCTCCAGCTCCTGCCGCAGGTACTTGACGGTCTCGTGCTCCTCGAAGGACGCCTCCGGGTACTGGTGGAGGTGTCGTCGCCAGGCGACGAGTTGCTCGAGGTAGGGCGCGGTGTCGGTCATGGCTGGCC
>JAAYZP010000040.1 GCA_012514785.1 Propionibacterium sp.
CGTGAGGATCTCGTCGGCACCATCGACCACGAGCGGAACCGCGAGCCGGCGCCTCCGGTGGAGGGGGCGTCGGATCTGGCGGAGTTCGCCCTGCACATGGGGCGTCGGGAGCGGCACGCGTTCAGCCACCTGTGGAACCTGGGGACCTCGCTGTGCTGGGCGGACGTCCCGGTCACCGACCCGGAGCCGGAACGCGGCAACCTGGGGTGGATCGAGGCGGTGCGCACGGATCCGGGCTGCTGCCCCCAGCCGGCGCTGCGGGCCGAGGACAGCTGCTACTGCATCCGCATCCACCCCGACGCCGATGGCGTGGAGGTCGTGGGCCTCGGGCTGGCGCTGACCGCGCAGCTGCTCCTGGCCTGGACTCAGGGGCGCCGGGCCGGAAAGAAGCTGTGCGGCAACGGCGACGCCCAGGTCTCCGACCTGGAGGTGGGCATCGTGAGCTGGGTGGTGGGGCGACGATTCGGTTTCGGTGACCACCACGCCAATGTCGATGCCTTCCGTTTCATCGAGAACCTCTCGGATTTCCCGGCTCCGCAGGAGGTGGACTGGGGGCGGATCGTCGAGGCGATCGTCGTCATGGAGGACCTGTTCAGCGGGGAGGGCGAACCCGTGCTGCAGATGCCGCCGCCCGCCGTCGACGCGGAGCCGGGTCTGGTGCTGGACCCGTTCGGCGTGGTCGGCCGGGAACTGGCGATGCTCAAGGCCGACACCGACGGCGAGACCGCGGAGCGGTGGATGCTGGACTTCGTCTCCTCGAACCCGCGTTTCCCGGTGGCGACGGCCCTGGCCCTGGGCTGGCAGCTCTACCGACGGTGGGGTTCGGTCATCGCGGGCGACGAATCCCGCTCCGCGTGGGCCGGCACCATGGACATCCGTTCCGTGGAGGAGTGGTCCGTGCGGGGCTGGGTGCCCAACCCGCAGGCGGTGCTGCTGGTGGCCCCGGGAACGCACGGGCAGGACGTCTACTATCTGCTGTGCGATGAGGCGCTCGTGGCCAACCGTCTCGCCGCCCTGCAGGCCAGCGCGGAGGAGGAACCCTTCCGCGCCCTGCCCTTCCGTCCGGCGCCGCAGGACGCCCCCGCGCTCGACGAGTTCGACGGCTTCGTCAGCCCCCGGGAGAAGGAGATGCTGCGCAACCTGTGGCGTCGCGAGGTGGTCCCGGTGATCGCCGACTCGGAGGATGCGGCGGCGGCCGAGGAGCTCGAGGCCGCGCTCCGGCGCGGCACCCCGCCGTTCCGGCTGCCGGTGACCGTCCGGGAGGGGGTCAACCCGATGAACGAGATCATCGAGCAGCTCTCCAACCGGGTGCTCGCCTGGGAGCTGGGTGTGCTGCACACCGCCCCCATCGTCAACCAGCGTTTCTGGGCGGCCAGTGAGTGGGAGTCGGCGCTCGTCGCCCACGTGGCGGCCCGCCGTCTCGACCTGGACGTCGGTGAGCCCTCCCCGCTGGTGGAGGAGGCGCTCTCCCGCACGGAGCGGGTGCCGGGGCTCATCCGCTGGGCAGTCGTCTACCATGCGGCCGCCCGGGTGGAGGACCTGCTGCGGGGTTTCC
>JAAYZP010000041.1 GCA_012514785.1 Propionibacterium sp.
AGCGCCGGACTCGCCGCAAGCGGAAGGCCCCTGTAGACACCAACGGGAGATCGACGGCAAAGCCGTAAGTCTCCCGTATATCGGAGCTTCCGTCACTGGCAGGTAACGGCCAGTGGAGGAAGATCCGCCTGCATGAGGGGCTGCGCTTGCGGGGCGAGAAAGAAGTCCGTGATCGTGGCGGTCTTGTCCGGGTCGACACCGTGGGGGTGGTGGCCGAAGGCGTAGCGTTCCACCACCTGGATGGAGCCGCCGGCCGCGCGGAAGCGCTCGATGAAGGGCAGGGCGTGCTGCCCGGGCGGGACGCTCTGGTCCTGCCCCCCGTAGAGGAGCAGGATCGGAATGCCGGCCGTGGCGATCGGGGTTGGGGCGACGTTGACAGGCATACGCTGGTCGGAGGCCCAGTCGCCGTTATCGGGCGCAGTCTCGGCCCAGGGGCCGATCCGGAGTTGCGGGCAACCGGCGAAGGTGAGCAGCGGGGCGTCCAGATAGATGCGGCAGACGTTCTGCGGATAGCGCGCGGCGTAGCGCGTCGAGTAGAAGCCGCCCCAGCTCATGCCCACCAGGTTCGCCTTCGGGGCGAACCCCATCTCCTCCACGAGGAAGCGCTGGTACGCGGCGAGGACGGGGAGGGCGGCGTCGGAGGCGCGCTGGTCGAAAGCCTCGAGCGTGACATGGTGGAAGCCACGGCGCAGCAGGTCCGGTACGCCGGTGCGGTCCACGAAGGCCTCGGCCCATTGCATGGTCCAGGTCCAGGGGTTGCCTGGGAGCGGTGCGCAGGACGGCTCGACGATCCAGGCAACGAGTCCCTGGAAGTCGAACTTGATGCGGCGGAAGCCGTACCAGATGTCCTCCGAGAGGATCGTGTGCCGCTTCGCGATGCGCGCGCGCGCCGATTCGCCCCGGCGGTCGGCGTCAGCCTCCGCGTTGACGTGGCGGATGACGTCGACCTCCTCCGGGTCGTAGGGGCGAAGCGACGGGCGGAGCAGGTCGTGGAACCACGTCGTCATCCGGAAGTCCCGTCCGCCGCCCGCCTCGATCTGCTTCCACATCCACTCCCACGGCTCGTACGTCTGGTACTTGCCGGCCACAAAGCCCCAGCAGGAGCAGCCGATGCGATTCTGGGCGAAGAACGGATAGCAGTCGAAGACCTCGCAGCCGATGGTGCGCGCGAGCCATTCCGTGTTGACCAGTGGCCGGCCATACAGAGAGGTGAGCCGCGCCGCGAGGTCGATCTGTCCCGCGAGCGGGCTGTACGAGTGGTAGCTGACGATGTCGGAGCACTCGCCCGCGACCCGCTGGGCGGCGTTTCCGTCGCCCGGGGCGCCGTAGTCGCCAGCCCAAACGTCGGCCGCCAGCGGCTGTTTCGGGTCGATGCGCCATGCCAGCTCGAAGAGCTTGCGCACATACGGGGCGGAGAGAGTGCCGCGGTTGTTGTTCCCGGGTTCGTTCCAGAGGTTCCAGAAGAGGATGCGGTCGTCGTCGCGATACGCCGTCAGCAGCTCCTCGCACATCGCGAAGAAGCGCGGGCGCAGCGCCGGATCGTCCACGCACGTGTAGCCGACGGCGTTGGGAAAACTCCCGTGCTGCGAGAGCCGTCGTCCGCCGTGGTATCCCAGGTCGTAGGACTGCGGCCCCGGGGCGGGCATCCGCCAAAGCTCCTTCGGGCGGGAGCAGTCGTTGCCCAGCACGACGATGGCGCGGATCCCGTGAGCGGCGCAGACGCCGAGCGTGCGCTCGACGCGGGCGAGCATCTCGTCGTGGTCGGCGAGCCAGACCCCGAATCCTTCTTCGGCGAGGATGAGGCGGACCGTGTTGAAGCCGATCGACTCTGCAACGGCCAGCTCGCGGTCCATTTCCGCGAAACGCTCCTCGCAACCGAGCGCCTGCCATTGGTCGATGCGATTGACGCAGCTGGCGGGCATGTAGTTGCAGCCGCGGATCCACGGCTGGGCCGCAGCCCAGGAGACGGCGCGCTCCTTGGTCCAAGGGCCCGTACGGCCTGCCGAAACAGACATGGTGCTCATTATGGGAGGCCCCCGAACCGATAGGAGACTGCTTTCCGGCGACGGGGAGAGTATAGGAGGGCCAGGGGGGAGAGGCAAGAGATCGGGTGGGGATCTGGGGTGCATCCGGCACCTGCGTCCTTGCCGCGTGGAGCATACCGGAGTCGGCGACGTGTGCACCTGTGTCGCCGGGTCAGTCCTACGCATTGGCATTTGCGGAGCGCATTGCTATGGTCGGGCTG
>JAAYZP010000308.1 GCA_012514785.1 Propionibacterium sp.
CTTCTCCACCAGGATCGGCAGCCCGCGGCGGGCAGCCGCGGCGACCGGGTCGAAGTGGGCGAAGTCCGGGGTCGCGACGATCACCGCGTCGAGATCCGCGCCAGCCAGCAGTGTGTCGTGGTCGGGGAACTTCGCGATGCCCTCCGCCCAACCCAGCCGTTCCTGGGCCGGGTCGGCCATGCCGGCGACGGTGACGTCGTCGCGGGTCTGGAGGGTCTCGGCGAACAGCTGCCCGCGGATGCCTCCCCCGATGATGCCCACCCGCAGCGTCACAGCCGTGCCCCCATGGTTCGGTCGTGCTGGTTGACGCCGCATTCGCGCGGATCGCGGAACAGCGTCCCGAAGGCCGCCAGGCCGGCGCCCCTAAGGATCGGGTCCGACGCCGTCTCCCGCAGCAGCGGCACCTCCCGCACGCGCGCGACGACGGTGCCCGCCACCGCCCGCTCGAGCTCCGGGAAGAACACCTCCGCCAGGATGCCCAGCCCGCCGCCGAGCACGACGCCGTCGGGGCCCAGCGCGTTGACCAGGGTCACCAGGCCCACCCGCAGGGGTTCGACCACCAGCTCCGCGAACCGCTCCCGCTGCGGGCTGCCCGTGATGCCCCGGACCACCTCGGCCAGGGGCTCCTGCGGCAGGCCGATCTCCTGCAGGACGCCGCGCACGGCGTCGGCGTCGATGTACGTCTCGAGGCAGCCCCGGCTGCCGCACTCGCAGGGCTTGCCGTCGGTGCGCACCTGGATGTGACCGGCCTGCAGCGGGTGGTGCGCCCCTTCCAGGAGGCCGGCGCCCACCACCGCGCCGCCGACGCCGTGGTCGCGGGCGATGAGGTAGAGCATCCGGTGGAGGCCGGAGCCGGCGCCCCAGACGAACTCCGACTTGGCCGCCAGCAGCGCGTCCTGCTCCACCCCCACCGGCACCGCGTGCCACAGCGCCTCGGCAAGCGGTGCCCCGAACGGGACCTGCTCCCAGCCGAGAGGCAGCACCAGGGTGGCGTCGCCGTCGGGCGAGACGACGCCCGGCAGCGAGACGCCGACGCCCACGCAGCGCCCCTCTGCGGCCTCCATGTGCCCGCGGATGATGTCCGCACCGCAGGTGCCACCTGTGCGTCGACGTCGCCGCACAGCAGTCCGGGGCGGAGCCCACCGTGGATGGGGAAACTGAACTAGTTTCGCATCAGGTGGCAGCAGCCTCTGGTTTCACGCTGACTAGGCGTGCACCGGCTGAAACCGTCACCGGCTGTTCACATGACTCGGCTACCGTGGGACGGCCGCTTCAGGACAGGAATCACCATATGGATTCGCGACGCAATCCCCTCACCTCCACCCGTGCCGCCGTCGGGTTCACGATCATCGCCGCGGCCGGCTGGTGCGGCTGGGTGTTGGTGAACGCCCTGGTCCGCGGCCAGGGGCGGCGGGCAGCGCTGCTGTACCTGATCCCGCCGGTGGTGGCCGGGGCCGGGATCGTCGTCGGGCGGATCGCTGCGGCTGTGCAGCGTCGGTTCCCCGTCGCGGAGGTGGTCGCGGCGCTGACCCTGCTCATGATGCTTTCGACGTCCTTCTACGCCAACGCGGAGGCCGCCACCGGCGTGCAACTCGTGGCGCTGAGCGCGCTGTTGCTGCTGTCGACGTTCGACGGCGGTCTGAGCGAGCGCCGCGCGGCGCGCTCCATCGTGGCAGCGCTGGTGACCCTCACCCTGGGCGTGCTCCTTGCCGCCCGCTCCGACGCCGCCGCCATCCTGGCGGTAGTCCTCGTCGCGACGATCGCCTACGCCCTCGTGCGACGGCAGCTCGCCCAGCTGCGGGTGGGCGTCGGTGCGGTGGTCGCGATACTCGTCGCCGCTCTGACCAACATCGGCCTGGGGCTCCTCCGCGCCTGGCCGGCCTGGCTGGCCGAGAGCCAGGCGCTGTCCCAGGCGCGACACACGCTGTGGCGCGACGCGCTCCGGCTCTGGCGGGACCACCCCCTGGCCGGTGGCGGGCCGGGCTCGTTCGTCGGGTATTCGGAGCTGGCGACGTCGCGGTCCAGCCTGGAACGGGTGCACTCGTCGCTCCTGCAGTTGGGTTCCGAGTTGGGGATCGTCGGCGTTGCCCTCTTCGGGTTACTGCTGCTCGCCGGGCTGCTCATCGCCGCCCGGGGCAGCCTGCAGGCCGCGGTGATCGGCATGCTCGCCTGGACCGCGCTGGCCATCCACTCGTTCATCGACCACCTCTACGAATACCCGACGGTGGTCCTCACCGCGGGCATCGTGTTGGGCTGGGCGGCGTCCACCCAGCGAAGGCCCTGACCAGGGCTGAGCAGCACACACGGCAGATGCCACGAGTGCTTCGACGTCGACGCACAGGTGGCAGCTGCCACCGGCTCGCGGGCTGTCTGGCCGTGCACCGTCCCGATGGGCCGAGCAACCCATGGACTTCCGGGCTGACCAACGGTTCGATGGTGGAACGACACCGGTGTCGCGCGTTTCTGAAGGAGGCTTCGCGATGGATCAGCAGACCCCACAGTTCACGCGTGGACCCTACCCACCTGCCTACTCGCATCCCCACATGCCGCCTCCCCCGACACTCGCCCCTACCGCGCTGTCGCGCCCCTCGAAGTGGTGGATCCTGTTGGGCACCGGGGCGTGTGTGGGGCTCCTGCTGTTCATGGCGGCAGTCGGCCACCTGGCGGAGCGCGTCGTCGGCTACCGGGTGCTGTGGGCCATGTATCCGGCGGCGTTCCTGATCCTGGCGTTCACCGTGCTGGTGGCAGCGACGACGGCGCAGCGTCGAATCGTCGCGGGGGCGTTCGTCGCGGGCGCTCTGGCGATCCCGATTCTGGTGGGTTTCATCGACTACCCGGACACCTTCCTGTACCTGCACCTGCCTGGGCCCTCCGTGGCCTGGTACGTGATGGTGGCGTGCGCTGGGGCCGCGTGGATGACGACGCGGGGGCGACGGCCACTCACGTTCTGGGTCCTCCTCGCTGCGCCCCTCGTGCACGCGTTCGTCACCTTCACCCTCTGGCCCTCCGAACTGCCGCACCCCATGACCAGGCTCTTCCCCGGCTGGCTCGGGGGCATCGTCTACGGCGAGGACCCACTGACGTTCCAAGTGCTCACCGTCCTGTTCGGCGCCGACCCCGACCACCCCTGGAGTGTGGCGCGCTTCGCGCTGCCGCTGTTCACCGCGGTCATGAGCGTGGTCGTCCTGGCGTGGCTCGCAGCCATCCCGGCGTTGAACAGTGTGGCCGAGTCCCGGCACGTCGCCGCCGAGCAACGACGGGCTGCGCGCCGCGCGCGATCACAGATGGGGCCGCCGGCCCAGCATGCCAGTGTGCCGGCGGGTCCGATGGGAGCACCGCTCGGGCAGATACCGATGCAGGGACAGGTGGCGGTGGCGCCGACGAATGCGTTCGCGATCGTGTCGCTCATCCTGGGCCTCGTCGGGGTCAGCCTCCTGGCCATCATCTTCGGCCACATGGCGCGACACCAGATCCGCGCCACCGGGCAGGGAGGCGACGGCATGGCCCTGGCGGGGCTGATCCTGGGCTACGCGGGGCTGGTGGTCGTCGTCGTGGTGGTCGCGGTGATCATGAACCCGTTCCTCCACCTGGGCTGAGCCGGTGCCATGGGATGAGAAGGCGGTGCACGTGGGTGATGAGGCACCCGCTGGTTGAGCTTCGCGGCGCGAGGAACGAGCCCGCGATGGGCGGTTCCTGAGCTCGTGCCGAGACGAAGGAGCTGACGGTGGTTCCTGAGCTCGTCCCGCGACGAAGGAGCTGGCGATGGCGGTTCCTGAGCTCGTGCCGCGACGTAGTCGCTGCACGATGGTCGAAGGGTCGAAGGGTCGAAACCGTCCTTAGCAGTCGCTGGAACCTGGTCCCTGCCCAAGTTCGACGTGGTTTCGACCATCCCGGAGCTCCTCCGTCGCGCCGGGAGCTCAACCATCAAGGTGTGCCGTCGAGGAGCCACTTTCAAGCGAGGGACGTGAAACACCTAGCCACGGTCCCCGAGGCGTCGCCTGAGCAAGGCACGCCGCCGCGTAGAGAGACGCTCTTCGGCGCGACAACGGCTTAAGCCAGTAACGGGTCAAGACGAGGCTGAAGCGACTACACCAGCGCGAACCCGACAAGTCGATCGTCGACGACACCTGCCCACGTTTGCAGGGCAGTGACTCGTGGGCAGCACAGCCATACCCGGGTGGTAGCACACCCGGCCCCAGCAAAGAGAGGGGAGAATCGTCGTCGCTTAGGTCGAGGGAAGCGTCGATACTAGCTTCGGTAGGGCGTCCGCAGGTGGCATATGCCCCGGCGCAAGGTCGCGAAGTCGGTAACCGAGCGCCGCACTTCGAGGCTCCGCACCTCTCCACTCCTCAGCGTGCAGGCGGGTGCCGACGGTTCGAGGCACTCGCTGGCGCTCGTTGCCCCATGGAGTGGGTAGGCACATCACGCCCCTGCGGGGCGGAGCCGTTCGACCATGGCAGACTCGTTCGTCGTCGGCGAGCTCAGGAATCACGAAGCGGAGGTTCAAAGGGCTTCAGTGTGAGAAATGCCACGACAGAGAGCCTGTTGCCAAATAGCGAATCACCGAGGACGGCCCTTCGAGGCTCCGCTTCGCTCCGCACCTCAGGGACCGTAAAACGCCTCGTCACGATCCCTGAGGCGTCGGCCTGAGCAAGGCGCGCCAGCGCCGCGACGAAGGCAGCGACGAAGGAGCGTCTCGAAGGGTCGTGAACCATCGCGCCCAAGGC
>JAAYZP010000309.1 GCA_012514785.1 Propionibacterium sp.
GATGATCGCGATGGCGCTCATCTCGCGCCCGGCCCTCGTGATCGCCGACGAGCCGACGACGGCCCTCGACGTGACGACCCAGGCGCAGATCCTCGACCTCCTGAAGGAACTCAAGGAATCGCTAGGCACCACGCTCCTGTTCATCACCCACGACCTCGGCGTCGTGGCGGAGATCGCCGACAACGTCATCGTCATGCAGGACGGCGATGTCGTGGAGGCCGGCCCGGTGAAGGAGATCTTCCACCGGCCCAAGGACGACTACACGAAGAAGCTGCTCACATCCCTACCGGGACGCTGGGGCGACGACGGCCCCGGCGCGACGACGTCGCCCGCCGACGAACCGGTGGGGGAGGCACCGCTGCTCGAGCTCAGGAATCTGACGATGCGCTTCGAGACGGTGGCGGGCAAGCTGTTCGGGCGACGCTCGAAAGAGTCGGTGACCGCCGTGAACGATGTCTCGCTGTCGATCCCGCAGGGCAAGACGATCGGCATCGTTGGTGAATCGGGCTGCGGGAAGACCACGCTGGGCCGCATGGTGCTGCGCGCCTACCAGCCCACGGCCGGCGAGATGCTGTACCGCCGGGCCGACGGCGACATCGTCGACCTCGCGAAGCTGAGCAACCGGGAACTGCTGGGTTATCGTCGCGACATCCGCATGGTGTTCCAGGACCCGTACGGCTCCCTGAATCCGCGCATGACGGTGCAGGAGGTCATCGCCGAGCCGCTGGTGGTGGTGAAGGTGCCGAAGAGCGAGATCCGTGACCGGGTGCACGACGTGCTGCGGAAGGTGGGGCTCGAGTCGAGCATGGCGGCGCGCTACCCGCACGCCTTCTCCGGCGGGCAGCGGCAGCGCATCAGCATCGCCCGGGCCGTGATCACGAGCCCGAGGCTCGTCGTCGCGGACGAGGCGGTCTCCGCGCTCGACGCGTCGGTGCGCACGCAGGTGCTCGAGCTGATGGGCGGGCTTCAGGAGGAGCTGGACCTCACGTACCTGTTCATCTCCCACGATCTCTCGGTGGTGGAGCAACTCTGCGACGAGGTGGCCGTGATGTATTTCGGGGAGATGGTGGAGCACCGTCCGACGGCGGAGCTGTTCGCCAACCCGCAGCACGACTACACCCGCGCTCTGCTCTCGGCCGTCCCCGTGTCCGACCCCGAGGAGCGCGGCACGAAGAAGCGCATCGTCTACCGACGCAAGCAGGACGCGACGGCCACCTGAGGGTCGACCGGCGGTTCGCACCGTGAGCGGTTGTGGACCGAGCACGGTTCCCAGTAGCGCATCCTGTATTCCCATGTCTGCCGGGGCAGAAAAGGAAAGACCCGCCCTCACATGGAGAGGCGGGTTGGTGCTTGCAATGATACACGCCCCAGTGCGGCTTTTCACATCACGATGTGAACTCACCATCCGTTCGGCCGGCGGATTCCTTTCACAGGATCGGGCAGCTGGCGGACGTCCGATCCTTTCTCCTCCCGCTTGCGAACTCTGGCCAACACGGCTCTTGCTGAATCGACTGGGACTTGGACGAGATGCTTCACGACCTTGCCAGACGCTCCTCGGTCGCTCCTCAGCTGCGCAGTTGCTTCGCGACTCCATGGGACGAGAAAGCGTTGATGCAACAGTTGTTCGGCTTCCGAGGCACTTGCTGGTTGAGCTCCCGGCGCGACGAAGGAGCTCCGGGATGGTCGAAACCACCCCGGACTTGGGCAGGAGCTA
>JAAYZP010000310.1 GCA_012514785.1 Propionibacterium sp.
CCGGCGAGTCCAAGGTCTTCACCTCCACCCTGCTGGGCGGCGCCCACCGCGGTGAGGAGGCCGAGATCGAGGTGACCGTCACGAAGGTCGAGGAGCAGGAGCTCCCCGAGATCGACGACGAGTTCGCCCAGATGGTCTCCGAGTTCGACACCGTCGACGAGATGCGCGAGGACCTCCGGAACGCCGTCGAGTCGCAGGGCAAGCAGGGGCAGATCGCCGACGCCCGCGACAAGATCATCGAAGAGGTCGTGCGCCTCTCCGAGTTCGACCTCCCCGAGGCCGTGCTCGCCGCCGACCTCGAAGCCCGACGGAGCGGCGTCCAGCGTCAGCTGGCGCAGGCCGGCCTCACGCTCGAGCAGTACCTGCGCGACAGCGAGGACGAGGAAGCCGAGACCGAGGAAGAGTTCTGGGCCGACATGGACAGGCGCGGGGAGGAAGCCCTCCGCGCGCAGATCATCCTCGACACGTACGCCGAGGAAGCCGAGATCGACGTCTCGCAGCAGGACCTCACCGAGCTCATCTTCCAGAAGGCGCAGCAGGCTGGCACCAGCCCGCAGGAAGAGATCCAGCACATGATGGAGCACAACCACATGGGTGAGTGGATGGGCGAGGCCCGCCGCGGCAAGTCGCTCGCGCAGATCTGCAACCTCGCCACCGTCAAGGACGCCGACGGCAACGTCGTCGAGATGCCGAAGCCGCCTGCCGAGGAGATCTCCACCCAGGACTTCGTGGGCGCCGTCGACGACGAGGACGCCGAGGTCACCCCCGGTGTCGTGACCGAGTTCGACGAGGACGACGCCACCGAGGACGCCGACGAGTCCACCGAAGCGACCGACGAGGACGCCGAGGAAGCCGACAAGGCCTGATTCCACGACGCGTATCCCGAGGGCGGTCCAGCTACGGCTGGGCCGCCCTCGTCGGCTTGCGGCGAACACACGGAACCAATAGTTGGGTGTGGCGAATCGGCCCGGTAGGTTTGTCGCTGTGACTGACAAGCTGAATTTGCCCACCGCGGCCGCGCCCGGTACCGGTGGTCTGGGGCTCAATGACAACGTCTACTCGGCGTTGCTGGCCAACCGGATCATCTTCCTGGGCTCGGAGGTCCGCGACGAGAACGCCAACGCCATCTGCGCGCAGATGCTCCTCCTCAACGCGGAGGATCCCCACAAGGACATCTTCCTGTACATCAATTCGCCGGGCGGGTCCGTGGACTCGGGCATGGCGATCTTCGACACCATGCAGTGGATCAGCAACGACGTCGCCACCGTCGCCATGGGGCTCGCCGCATCGATGGGGCAGTTCCTACTGTCCGCCGGCACCCCCGGGAAGCGCTACGCGCTGCCGCACAGCCGCATCATGATGCACCAGCCCTCCGGCGGCCTCGGCGGTACGGCCTCCGACATCCGCATCCAGGCCGAGCAGTCGCTGCACATCAAGGCGACGATGGCCCGCCTCATTGCGCAGCACACCGGCCAGAGCATCGAGCAGATCGAAGCCGACTCGGACCGCGACCGCTGGTTCACCGCCGAGCAGGCCCTCGAATACGGCTTCATCGACCACGTCTACGAGCGTGCGTCCCAGATCGACACGGAGGCACCGAACCAGTGACCAACCACATGGACATCCCCATGCCCGGCGGCTTGGCGCCGCAGGGCCTGGACATGAATTACTACATCCCGCAGTGGGAGGAGCGCACCAGCTACGGCGTGCGCCGCATCGACCCGTACACGAAGCTCTTCGAGGACCGCATCATCTTCCTCGGCGTGCCGATCAGCGACGACGTCGCCAACGCGGTCATGTCGCAGCTGCTCGTGCTCCAGTCGATGGACTCCGAGCGCCCGATCTCGATCTACCTGAACTCCCCGGGCGGATCCTTCACCGCGCTCACCGCGATCTACGACACGATGCGCTACATCAAGCCCGACGTGCAGACCGTCTGCCTCGGCCAGGCCGCCTCGGCCGCGGCCGTGCTGCTCGCGGCCGGCACCAAGGGCAAGCGCCTCGCGCTGCCGAACTCGCGCATCCTCATCCACCAGCCCGCCACCGAGGGTGGCCGCGGCCAGTCCTCCGACCTGGAGATCCAGGCGAAGGAGATCCTCCGGATCCGCTCGCTGATGGAGGAGATGCTCGCCGAGGACACCGGTCAGAGCGTCGAGAAGATCTCCAAGGACATCGAGCGCGACAAGTTCCTCACGGCCGAAGAGGCCAAGGAATACGGCATCATCGACGACATCCTCACCTCCATGAAGGACCTCGACTGATCGCACCGACGACGCCCCGGCCGCACCAGCGAGCCGGGGCTTCTCGCTGTTCCCGACCTTTCGTCGTGCCATCGGCCTACACTGCCGAGGCATCCGACGAAGGGGGCCCACCATGCCGAAGGAGCAACGGCTGAGGAAAGCCGCGGCTGCGGGCTACACCGACGCCATGGTGAACCTGGGCGTGCTGCTGGAGCAGCGCGGCGACGTCGACGAGGCCGAGGAGCACTACCGGCGGGCCGCCGCGACGGGGCACATCGTCGCCAACCACAACCTCGGCCTCCTGCTGTCGAACCGTGACCGCGCTGACGAGGGGGAGCCCCACCTGCGCATCGCCGCCGAGGCGGGCTACGCCAACGCGCACTACCACCTGGGCGTCCTGCTCCGGGCTCGCGGCGACGCCGAGGGTGCCGAGCATGAGTACCGGCTGGCCGTCGACGCCGGGCACCCGGGCGCGATGGCCAACCTCGGCGTGCTGCTGCACCACCGCGACCCGCAGACGGCCGAGCGGCTCTATCGAGGCGCAGCCGATGCCGGCAACGCCTTCGGGATGACGAACCTGGGCGTGCTCCTCGAGACCCGCGAGCAATGGGTCGATGCGGAGCGGTGGCACCGGCGGGCGGCGGAGGGAGGGCACGTCGTCGCCGTCTACAACCTCGGCCTCCTGCTGACGCGCCGCGGCAAGCAGCAGGAGGGGGAGGAACACCTGCGCAGGGCCGCCGACGCCGGGTACCGCAACGCCCAGTACAACCTTGGCGTGGTGCTCCAACAGCGCGGCGAGTTCGACGAGGCAGAGGAGCGCTTCCTGGCCGCTGCGGAGGCGGGGGATGCGAACGCGGCCACGAGCCTCGCCGCACTGCAGGACTACTTGGCTAGGCGCGATGGCCCCGACGCTTCGTGAGGATTCTCTCACCTTTCCCTCATGCTGCTTTCAGGCTGGAGCGGTTCACTTACTTGGTAAGCAAGAAGGAGAACCACACATGCTCTATCGCCCCAGCAGTGAGCGCCCCTGGCGCGTCGTGCTCTACTCGCACGACTCCCAGGGTCTTGGCCACATCCGGCGTAACCTCGCGCTCGCCCACTCCCTGGCGACGCACCTCCCCAAGCTGACCGGCCGCCCGGTCACAGGTCTCCTCTTCACCGGCTTCGACTCCATGGCGGAGCAGCTGCCGGACGGCTTCGACCACGTGTCGCTGCCGGGCCTGACGAAGGAGTCCGGCTCGTACGCGCCCCGCCGCGTCGACCTGTCGATGTCGCGCCTGATCCGCATCCGCTCCCAGCTGCTCACCGCCTCCATCTCGGCGTTCGAGCCCGACCTGGTCATCGTCGACCGGCACGCGCTCGGCGTCCGCGGCGAACTCGAATGGGCGCTGCACGCGCTGCGCGAGGAGCGCCCCAACGCGACGATCGTCCTCGGCCTCCGCGAGGTGCTCGACGCCCCCGAGGCCGCAGCCCGCGAGTGGGAACGCCTCGGCGACCCCGACGACATCCTCGTGCTCTACGACGCCATCTGGCTCTACGGCGACCCGCAGGTGCACGACGCGCTGAGCACCGGCGAAGTGCCGCAGTCGCTGAAGGGCCTCGTCACCTACACCGGCTACCTCGCCAACGGCCGCCACGCCACCGAGGCGACCAGCGTCCCCAAACGCCCCTACGTCCTCACGATGGTCGGCGGCGGCTCCGACGGCGCCGAGCTCTGCAACATCGCCGTGCGGGCCAAGATGCCGGAGGGCTACGACCACATCGTCGTCACCGGGCCCCAGATGAGCGACGCCGAACGCGCCGTCATCCGCGAGCGCTCACGTAAGGGCACCCGCGTCGTCGCCGAGGTTCGCGACGGCCTCACCTCCATCCGCGGCGCATCCGCGCTCATCTCCATGGCTGGCTACAACACCGTCACCGAAGCCATGACCACCCGCGTGCCGCACCTGCTGGTGCCCCGCAGCAAGCCCCGCATGGAGCAGGTCATCCGCGCCGAGGGGCTCGCGGCCATCGGCGCCGCAGACACGGTCGCCGTCGACGACCTCACGCCCAAGAAGCTGAGCGGCTGGCTCCGCGACGCTGTCTGCCGCGAGGTGGTCCGCAGCGGCGTCGACCTCGACGGGCTCAGCAACGTCGGACGGCTCGCCGCCACGCTCCTGGTCGGCGACCTGGCCCTGGTGGAGGTGTCAGCATGACCGTCGGATACGTCGTCAAGGTCTACCCCCGCTTCTCCGAGACCTTCATCGTCACCGAGATACTCGCCCGCGAGGCCGCCGGCGAACAACTCGCCATCTACTCCACCCGCCCCACCACGGACGCGCGCTTCCACCCGGAGATCGCCAAGGTGCAGGCGCCCGTGACGCACCTGACCCGCCCCGCCCGGTCCTCCGAGCTGTTCAGCTCCATCAAGGCCGTCCACGCGCGGATCCCCGACGCGATCGAACGCCTCGCCGAGCTCATGCCGCTCGTGGAGCGCATCGACTCCGGCGACCTCGCCCAGGGCCTGGACCTCGCACGCCACGTCCTCGACGACGGCATCACGCACCTGCACGCCCACTTCGCGACCTCCTCATCGCGTGTGGCCTGCATCGCGGCGCACCTGGCCGGTATCACGTGGTCCGTCACCGCGCACGCGAAGGACATCTTCCACGAGTCCGTCGACGAACGGCTCCTGCGGGAGCTCCTGACCCGCGCCGACCAGGTCATCACCATCAGCCAGTACAACCTCGACCACCTCGCCGCACGCTTCCCCGAGATCGTCGACCACCTCCACCTGGTGCGCAACGGCCTCGACCTCGCACGCTTCCCCTACCGGGCGCCCCGTGAGGTGGCGACGCCGCTGCGCGTCGTGGCCGTGGGCCGCCTCGTCGAGAAGAAGGGCTTCGACGTGCTGCTGCGCTCCACGCGCGCCGCGCTCGACGCCGGACACGAACTCGACGTGCGCATCGCCGGCGACGGCGAACTCGACGCGAAGCTGCGGGCGCTCGCCACCGAACTGCGCCTCGACGACGCGGTCACCTTCCTGGGCCCGCGCAGCCAGGCGGAGATCACCGAGCTGCTCCACTGGGCGGACGTCATGGCCGCGCCGTGCGTCGTCGGCGCCGACGGCAACGCCGACGGTCTGCCCACCGTGCTGCTGGAGGCGATGGCCGTGGGCGTGACCGCGATCTCCACCAGGGTCACCGGCATCCCCGAGGCCGTCTACCCGGCCGACGAGAGCCGCCCGGCCACCGGTCTGCTGCTCACCCCCGGCAGCGTGGAGGAACTTACCGACGCGCTCGTCGAGGCGGCGTCGGCCGACTTCCCCCGCGACGAGCTCGCGCGGACCGCCCGCGGCCTGATCGAGCAGGAGTACAACACCGCCATCCAATCCCAGCGACTCGCGGAGGTAACGAAGTGATCGCCTACATCTGCGCCGACCCCGGCATCCCCGTCTTCGGCACCAAGGGGGCGTCCGTCCACGTGCAGGAGATCATCCGCGCGTGGCGCGCGCTCGGTGAGGACGTGCACATCTACTGCACCCGCGTCGGCGACGACGTGCCCGCCGACCTCGCCGACGTCCCCGTCGCCTGCTTCCCCGTGGGCAAGGGCACCGGCGCCACCGAACGCGAGCGCGCCGCCGCCCGCGAGCAGGAGGTGCTCGACGCCACCCACCAGATCGCCGAGGCCGTGCTCGCCGACGGCGCCACCGCCGTCTACGAGCGCTTCTCTCTGTTCTCCGTGGTCATGGCCGTGGTCACCGCCACCCTGGACATCCCCGGCTACCTCGAGGTCAACGCCCCCCTCATCGACGAGCAGCGCGAGCACCGCATCCTCGTCGACGAGGGCGCCGCGAAGGCCGCGCTCCGCGCCCAGCTGCACGCCGCCACCCGCGTCTCCACCGTCTCCCAGCCGGTGGCCGACTGGTGCCTCGCGCAGTCGGGCGCCGACGGCCTCGCCGAGCGCATCGTCGTGACACCCAATGGCGTCAACATCGACCGCATCCCGGCCGTCACCCCCTCCGACGACCCGCTCGTGCTGTTCGTCGGCACACTGAAGCCCTGGCACGGCACCGAGCACCTCATCCACGCCGCCGCACTGTCGCAGAACCGCTGGCGCCTGCGGATCGTCGGCGACGGCCCGCAGGGCCCGCGCCTGAAGGAGCTC
>JAAYZP010000311.1 GCA_012514785.1 Propionibacterium sp.
ATGCGGTCCCGGTCCCGCTCGAAGCAGGTGCGGTACTCGTCGGGCTCCTCCGCGCGGGCGCGGTTGCCGGCGCCGACGGCGAACGAGGCACCCGGATCGAGCGTGAGCCGCTCGAACTCCTCGCGCTGCTCCCGGCGACGCGGGCCGCCGACGACGCGCGCGTGCGACGTCGCATGCGCGGTCACGACCTCGTCGTCACCGTGGCCGTGCATGGTGGTGGCCCACAGCTTCGCTCGGGGCAGGGGCTCGTTCACGTCATCCTCCACTCGTGTCGAGTTCGGCCTCGGAGAGGTCCAGGCCCGTGCCGCTGGTGTCGTCGAGCCAACCATGCGGCAGGACCACCTTGCCGCGCGGGCTGCCCTGCCGTCCACGCGGCGTGCCGACCTCGGCCTCCGGGAACTCCGCGTCCGCGTCCAGCAGGCCGACCAGTTCGTGCAGTTCCTCGATGCTGGAGACCATGGCGAAGCGCCGACGCAGGTCGCCGACGGGGTAGCCCTTGAAGTACCAGGCCATGTGCTTGCGGAGGTCGACGATGCCGCGCTCGCCCATGATGCCGGTCAGGAGTTCGGCGTGCCGGATGATCGTGGCCGCCACCTCGCCGAGCGTGGGTCGGCGTCGGTCCGCCTCGCCCGCGAAGGCGGCGGCGAGGTCGCGGAACAGCCAGGGGCGCCCGAGGCAGCCGCGGCCGATCACGACGCCGTCGCAGCCGGTCTCCTCCATCATGCGGATGGCGTCCTCGGCCTCCCAGATGTCGCCGTTGCCCAGCACCGGGATGTCGACGGCCCGCTTCAGCTCGGCGATGCGCGACCAGTCGGCCTCGCCGGAGTAGGACTGGCGCACGGTGCGCCCGTGCAGCGCGATGGCGGCCGCGCCCTCGTCCTGGGCGATGCGCCCGGCGTCCAGGAACGTCTCGTGCTCCTCGTCGATGCCGATGCGCGTCTTGATGGTCACCGGCACCCCGTACTCGTCGGCGGCCCGAACCGTCGCGCGGACGATCGCGCGCAGCCGGTCGCGCTTGTACGGCAGCACCCCGCCGCCGCCCTTGCGGGTGACCTTCGGGACGGGGCAGCCGAAGTTGAGGTCGATGTGGTGAGCGCCGTGTTCCTCGATGAGGATGCGGGAGGCATCGGCCATGGCGTCGGCGTCGACGCCGTAGAGCTGCACGGAGCGCGTCGTCTCACCGGGGTCGAACTGCAGCATCCCGCGGGTCTTGTGGTCCCCCACCACGAGCCCGCGCGAGGTGATCATCTCGCACACGTAGAGCCCGGCGCCCTGCTCGCGGCAGAGCTGGCGGTACGCGGCGTTGGTGACCCCCGCCATCGGTGCGAGCACGACGGGCAGATCCACCACGACGGCGTCGCGGCGGCTGGGTGCGTGCAGGCGCAGTGGAGCAGCCATGGATCTCCTCCTCGTTCAAGACCACATGGGATTGTACGTGGCGACCCTCAGATCCGATCAATCACGAAGAGCACCGCCGACGACGGCCTGAGCGTGGGTGCCCGCAGCCCGGCTGCGGCGAGCTGGGCGCCCGTCATAACGATCTCCCCGTCCATCCAGGGCACCTGGAGGTGGCCCGGCACCGAGGTGGGGTCGATCGTGGTGACGCGGTAGGTGGCGTCGTCGTCGAGGCCGGGGAAGCGGATCGGCCCGATCGACGCCGTCGCGGACGCCTCCAGCATGGCCAGCGAGAAGATGGCCTGCTGCTTCGTGACGATCCCTTTGCAGTAGGTGCCGGGGACGTCCACGTCGACGCGGACCAGGCGCCCCGTGAGCAGGGTGCGGCGGTGCTGTTTGTACCAGTCGATCCACCAGCCGAGCTCCTCGGCCTCCTCGTCGGTGGCCTCAGCGAGGTCCCATTCGACGCCCAGGTGACCGAACACGGCGGTGGCGGCGCGGTAGCCGAGATGGTGGAGCCGACCGGTGACGCGGGAGAGCCCGGAGGCGATGTGGCTGCCCATCAGCTCGAGCGGGACGAGCTGCCCCGTCCACCAGAGCATCCGCTGGCGGTCGTCCGGGTCGATGTTGTCGGAGACCCAGACGCGCTGGGCGCGCTCCAGCACCTCCAGATCGATCCGCCCACCGCCCGACGAGCAGGACTCGAACTCGATCTTCGGGAACCGGCGGCGGAGCTCGTCGAAGAGTCGGTAGAAGGCGCGGGTCTGCGCCGAGACGGCCGCCTGCCCCTGGGGTGCGGTGCCGGCGTCGATGAGGTCGCGGTTGTGGTCCCACTTCACCGCGTCGATGCGGTACTCGGTGAAGATCGCGCTCATCTGCTCCAGCACGTGCTCGAACGCCTCTTCGACGGTGAGGTTGAGGACGAATTGGTGGCGCGACGGCACGGGCACTCGGTCCTCCACCTGCATCACCCACTCGGGGTGCGCGCGGGCGACGTCGGAGTCGAGGTTGACCATCTCGGGCTCGAACCACAGCCCGAATTCCATGCCGAGCCCGTGGACGCGGTCGATGAGCGGGTGGAGGCCGTCCGGCCACACGTCCGGGCTCACCACCCAGTCCCCCAGCCCCGCGCGTTCGTGGCGGCGACCGCCGAACCAGCCGTCGTCGAGCACGAAACGTTCGATGCCCACGGCGGCCGCGCGTTCGGCGAGGTCGATGAGCCGGTCGGCGTCCTGGTGGAAGTAGACGGCCTCCCAGACGTTGAGCGCGACGGGGCGGTCGGGTCCCGGGGCCACCGGCAGCGCGCGGAGGTGTTCGTGGAAGCGCGCGGCCTGCGCGTCGAGGCCCACGGCGTAGTTGAAGTACACCCAGGGTGAGCGGTAGCGCTCGCTCTCGCGGAGGCGGCCCTCGCCCGGCAGCAGGAGTTCGCCGCCGCCGAGCGTCTGGGCTCCGATGAAGTCCCGTTCGACGACGTGGATGTGATTGCCGCTCCAGGCGGTGTGCGCCGCCCAGATCTCGCCGTGCCGGTAGCCGAAGCCCTCCTCCCCCACGCTGAGGATCATCGCGGCGTCGGCGCCCGTGCGTCCGTGGCGGCCCTCGCGACGGTGTGCGCCCACACCCAGAGCGCGGCGCTGCGGCATCCGCTCGGCGGCCCAGCGGCCGGCGAAGTCGAGCGCCTCGCTCGCCACCAGCGGCACGGGCAGCCGCACGGTCAGCTCGTCGACGCCGAACGCCTCGGGCCCGTGGTTGGTGATCTCGGCGCAGGCACGCACCAGCCCGGTGGGCAGCATCTCGATCGTGATCAGCATCGTGGCAGCGGCGGCCTCCGCCCGGAACGTGGCCCGCCCCGCGCCCACGGCGACGAACCCATCGACGGCGCGCCCGTCGACGGTGGCCTCGACGACGCGCCACGCGGGGCTCCAGGCGGCGCCGTCGCGGGACCCGATCAGGCCCGGGGTCCCGGTCCAGCCGAAGCGGGCTTCGGGCACCACGCCCAGCCGGAGGGGGTCGTCGAGGGAGTTGCCGGCGAACATCCAGCGCGCGCCCCGGGCGATGTGGTCGAACTGCGCCTCGCTCACGGCGCCGATCGCCGCACCCCAGTGGATGACCTCCGGCAGCCCGTCGTCGGTGGCGGAGACCAGCAGCGAGACGCCTGCGGCTTCCAGTGCGATGCGGGCATCCATGTCAGAACTCCTGGGGATTGAGGTAGGCGCTGGGTTCGTCGATCGCCTTGAGCAGGACCGGCGTGAGTAGCATCTTTGCGTCGTAGCCGGAGAAGGCGCGGCGGTAGGCGCCGACGTTTACCCATTTGCTCAGCAGCGCGGCGAGCCCTTCGTCGTCGATGTTCTTCAGGACCTCGACGTACTCGTTGCCCTCCCTGCCGCGCCAGAACTCGGCCACGAGTTCCAACTCGGCCAGGAGTGCGTCGTCGGCGTCGGCGAACCGGCTCATCGCGATCATGGTTCCATTCAACACCACGTGGGACTTGCGGAACACCCCACCTCTATCTGATAATGATTATCATGAAGAAGCTCACGCTGGCACTCCTGCCCACTGCCCTGCTCCTGTCCGCATGCGGCGGCGCGCCCGCTGCAGAGAACGAGAAGCCCCGGGTGGTGGTGAGCTTCTACGCACTCGAGTATGCGGCGCAGGAGGTCGTCGGCGACGCCGCGGACGTCACCACCCTCACCATGCCCGGCGTCGACGCCCACGACCTCGACCTCAGGCCCAGCCAGATCGCCGACATCGGCACCGCCGACCTCGTCGTCTACCTGGACGGGTTCCAGCCCGCCGTCGACGACGCCGTGGGCCAGGCGGGCCACGACCGCGTCCTCGACGTCACCGATGCCGCCGACCTGATCGAGGCCCACGATGATCACGACCACGACGACCACGATCACGATGACCACGATCATGACCACGGCGACCACGATCCGCACTTCTGGCAGGACCCCGAGCGCATGGCGCAGGTGGGCCGGGCGATCGCCGAGGAGCTCGGCGCCACCTACCCGGAGCACGCCGAACAGTTCCGGCAGGGCGCCGACGCGCTCGCGGAGGAGATGGTCGCGCTGGACGACGAATACCGCACGGGACTCGCCGAATGCACCCGGTCCGAGTTCGTCACGTCGCACCAGGCGTTCGGCTACCTCGCTGACCGCTACGGCCTCACCGAGATCGCGATCAGCGGCCTGAGCCCCGAGGCCGAGCCCTCGCCCGCCCGCATCGCTGACGTGCACCACCTCGCTGAAGAGCACGGCATCACGACCATCTTCTTCGAGACCCTGACCAGCCCGGCCGTGGCGGAGGCCATCGCGGGCGACCTCGGGGTGGCGACCGCGATCCTCGACCCCCTCGAGGGTGTGAGTGAGAATTCGCCCGGCGACGACTACCCTTCGATCATGCGCGCCAACCTCGAAGCACTGCGAGTCGCCAATGACTGCTGACCTCCTCGTCCACGCCGAAGGCCTCTACGTCTCCCTCGACGGGATCCCGGTGCTCCGCGACGTCGGCATCGACGTCGCAGCCGGGGAAGCCGTCGGCCTCCACGGCGGCAACGGGTCCGGCAAGTCGACGCTGATCCGCACGATCGTGGGGCTGGTGCCGCACCAGGAGGGCACGCTGCGGCTGTTCGGGCAGCCCTCATCCAAATTCCACGACTGGCAGCGCATCGGCTACGTGCCGCAGCACTCCGCGATCAACGTGCCCAACGCCACCGTCCGGGAGGTTGCGTCGTCGGGACGGCTGCCGCACCGACGACCGTTCCGGTGGGCCGGCCGGCAGGACCGACGAGCCATCGACGAGTCACTCGAGCAGGTGGGCCTGATCGACCGCCGCGACTGGCCGTTCACGGCACTCTCCGGCGGGCAGAAGCAGCGCACGCTCATCGCCCGCGCGCTCGCCACCCGCCCCGACCTGTTCGTGATGGACGAACCGATGGCCGGCGTCGACCTGCACTCGCAGGAGGGGCTCGGCCACCTGCTCAGCGACCTCGTGCACGACGGTGCCGGCCTGCTCGTCGTCCTCCACGAGATCGGCGCGGTCGAGCTCGACCGCAGCGTGACGCTCTGCGACGGCCGGATGACCGACGAGGAGCACGACGGCAACCCCGGACATGCCACGACCATCCCTGAACCCTCCTTCTTCGGCCTGGAGGACCCCCTGGTGAGGAACCGCAATGATTGAGATCCTCGCACTGCCCTTCTTCCAGCGCGCGCTGGTGGCGGCCATCCTCAGCGGCCTGCTCGCGCCGTCCGTGGGCACCTACATCGTGCAGAAGCGGCTCAGCCTGCTGGGCGACGGGCTGGGCCACGTCGCGATCATGGGCGTCGGTTTCGCGCTGATGACGGGGCAGTCGCCGCTGCCGGTGGCGGTGGTTACCGCGATCGCGGGCGCCATCGTCGTCGAGTTGTTGCGCCAGTCCGGGAAGGCCTCGGGCGACCTCGGGTTGGCGATCCTCTTCTACGGCGGCCTGGCGGCCGGCGTGCTGATGGCGGGCGTGGCCGGCCAGGGCGCGGCGGGGCTGAGCGGCTACCTGTTCGGGTCGCTGACGTCGGTGACGACCTCCGACATCGCCGTGATCGTCGTCCTCGCCGTGATCCTGATGGTGTGCACGATCGGGCTCGCGCCGCGGCTGTTCGCCGTCAGTGTCGACGAGGAGTACTCGCAGGTACTGGGGCTGAAGGCGCGCTGGCTGAACCTGCTGATCGTCGTCCTCGCCGCGGTGGCGGTGACCGTGTCGATGCGGACGGTGGGGCTGCTGCTGATCTCGGCGCTGATGATCATCCCCGTCGCGACGGCGCAGCAGCTGTTCGTGAGCTTCAAGGGCACCTTCTTCGGCTCGATGGGCATCGGGGCGCTGGCGGCCGTCGTCGGCACCTTCGCCTCGTTCTACCTGGACACCGCCACCGGGGCGACGATCGTCGTCACGGCGATCGTGTTCCTCGGGGTGGCCTGGACCCTCGGACGCTTCGTGAAGCGCACGGACCGCTTCGTCCCCTACATCGAGGACCACGGCCGACACCCGCACGAGCCTGCCGAGCCCCACGACGACAGTCACGCCCTGCCGAAGATCCGCGCCGGCAAGGTGATCCAACATGGCGACCACTACGACTACATTCATGACGGCCACCGCCATGCCGTCCACGGAGACCACTATGACGAGCACTAGACGCAACACCTGGCAGCGCGCCGCCGTGCGCGATTTCCTCTCCGGGACGGAGGAATTCAAGACGGCGCAACAGGTGCATGTGGAACTCATGGGCATGGGCGACAAGGTGGGCCTGGCGACGGTGTACCGCGCGCTCCAGGCGATGTCCGAGACGCACGAGATCGACACGGTGCGCACCCTCGAGGGCGAACTTGCCTACCGCGCCTGCACCCCTGGCCACCACCACCACCTGGTGTGCCGGCAGTGCGCGTTCACGGTGGAGATCAAGGCCGACGAGGTCGAGGAGTGGGCGCACGCCGTCGCCAAGGAGCACGGGTTCACCGATGCGGGCCACGAGATCGAGGTGTTCGGGCTCTGCGCGGAGTGCTCAGCGCTCGAAGAAGGGCAGTGACCTGAGCCCGCGTTCG
>JAAYZP010000312.1 GCA_012514785.1 Propionibacterium sp.
ACCGCCTGCCCGGCGATGCCGAAGTCGGCGGTGCCGGTGGAGACGAGCTCCGGGACCGGGGTGGACGCGTACGGCAGGATCTCGACGTCGAGCCCGGCGTCGTCGAAGTAGCCGAGCGCGTCGGCGACGTAGACGCCGGTGTGGTTGGTGTTGGGTGCCCAGTCGAGTGCGAAGCTGACCTCGGTGGGCTCGTCGGCGCCGGGGGTGGGGCCGTCGGCGGCGCAGGCGGTCAGGAACAGCGCCGTGGCGGCGAGGGATGTCATGATGCGTTGCACTTGCGTGCCCTCTCTTGAGAATCGGGCACGGGATATGAGAATGCCTCCCTGCGCCGGCATTACCCGGGTCAGGTTCATTCGGTCGAAGGCAGGTTGCCTTCCTCTCAGCCCGGCCATATCCGAGCTCCCGTGTTCTAGGGAATATATATACCATTGAGCAAAAATCTTTGCGAAGGAGACCCATGCTCAGCCCAGTCCAGTACGGTGTCGGCGCCCGTTTCACGCTGTCCGTCTACGCCGACGACTACGTCGACGTGATCCTCGGCGCACTCGGGGCTGCGGACGCCTCCGGCCTGGAAATCGACACCGGCGACGTGTCCACGTTCATCGGCGGCGACGAGCGGCGCATCCTCACCTACCTGCGCGAGGTGATCGCCCACGCGGCCTCGACAGGCAAGCACCTGTCCGCCCAGATCCTCCTCTCACGCGGCTGCCCCGGGGAACTGCAGTGCGAGCTGCCGGCCGGGGTCGCGGCCATCGGAGGGGACGCCGTCGAGCTTGAACCCACCGGCATCCGTGCGCGCGCCCACTGGTCGCTCTACCCGCTGCTGGACGGCGGGCATGACGCCGAGCACATGGACGGCATCGAGCAGGGCATCGAGTTCGCGAGGAACAACGGGACGTACAGCGGCTCCGACCACTTCGCCACCCGCCTCGACGGCGACCTCGCCGCCGTGCTGGCCACCGTCGCCTCCGGCTGGCTCCTCGTGGGACGCGACGTGCAGCACGTCACCACCCACGTAACCATCTCGATCAACAGCCCCACGCTCATCGACGACTGACCCCGGCGAACCGTCACCTCCCGCCCGAGCGAGCCACACCGACGGATAGACTTCCCCCCATCCTCGGCGGGGATCACCGATGATCCGCACCACCGCCCGGCCGGGCGGGTACTCAGCGCCGAACGATGCCCGCGCAGCGGGTCGAGAGGAAGCACCGATGGCTCGAGAAGTAGACCTGACCGCCGTTCCGTACGAGCTCGATGAGGGACAGATCGCCTGGGTGGAGGAAACGCTCGCCGACATGACCCTCGACCAGCAGGTCGGCCAGCTGTTCACCAACCTGTTCCACTTCGGTGCGGACACGTTCTCCGGCAACGACCTGACTGCCGAGGAATACATCGAGAAGTACCACATCGGCATGGCCCGCTACCACGGCGGCACCGGCGAAAAGGTCCAAGGGCTACTCAACCGGCTGCAGAAGGCGTCGAAGATCCCCCTGATCGTCGCAGCCAACTGCGACTCCGGCGGCAACGGCGCCATGAGCGACGGCACCTACATCGCCTCCGGTGCCCAGACGGAGGCGACGGGCTCCGTCGAGGTGGCTCGCAACGCCGGCTACGTCTCGGGCCGCGAGATGCGCGCCATCGGCGCCCACATGAACTTCGACCCGTGCGTCGACATCCTGTCCAACTGGCGCAACACCATCGTCAACACCCGCGCCTACGGCGACACCGCCGAGAAGGTGATCAAGTACACGATCCCGTTCGTCGAGGGCCAGCGCGAGTCCGACATCCTCACCTGCATCAAGCACTGGCCCGGCGACGGCTCCGAAGAGCGCGACCACCACCTCGTGCTCGGCGTCAACGAGCTCTCCGTCGACGATTGGGAGGCCAGTTACGGCGAGGTCTACCGGGCGCACATCGCCAACGGCGTGGAGATGATCATGGCCGGCCACTTCGTGCTCCCCCACTACCAGAAGCAGCTCAACCCCGAACTCGAGGACAAGGACCTCCTGCCCGCGACGATCGCCGACGAGCTGACCAACGGCCTGCTGAAGACCAATCTGGGCTTCAACGGCGCTGTCATCACCGACGCCTCGCACATGCTCGGCCTGACCTCGGCGATGCGCCGCGAGGACTACGTGCCGCTCGCCATCGCCGCCGGCTGCGACATGTTCCTGTTCGTCAACGACATCGACGAGGACTTCGGCTTCATGAAGGCCGGCGTCGAGAACGGCGTCATCACCCAGGAGCGCCTCGACGACGCCAACCGCCGCATCCTGGGACTCAAGGCGAAGCTGCGCCTGCACGAGCAGCAGGCGGCCGGCACCCTCCTGCGCACGCCGGAGGATCTCGAGGGCGTCGGCTGTGACGAGCACCTCGCCATGCGCGCCGACGCCGCGGACAAGGGCATCACGCTGGTGAAGAACACGCTCGACCAGCTGCCGCTCAACCCGGAGGACCACCGTCGCATCCGCCTCTACTACCTCTCCGGCGAGGTGGGTGGCGTCGCGGCGGCAGCGTCCGACACTGTGGAGCGGCTCACGGCCGAGCTCGAGCGTCGCGGCTACGAGGTGACGCTGAACGACGGCACGACCCGGGTGAAGGGGGCCACGCTGAAGTACCGCGAGGAGGTGGACGCGGCGCTGATCGTCGCGGAGATCATCGGCTATGGCGCGCAGAACAACTACCGCATCCAGTGGAAGACGGCGATGTCCAACGAGTGCCCCTGGTACGTGTGGGAGGCGCCGACGTTCATGGTGTCGTTCAACTTCACCACGCACCTGCACGACGCGACGATGGTGAAGTGCTACATCAACAGCTACCACTCCAACGACGACAACATGATCGCGACGCTGGACAAGATGGAGGGCAAGTCGGACTTCAAGGGCGTGGCCAACGACCTCGTCTGGGCGAACAAGTGGCAGGCGCGCCTGTAGGGATTTCCGCCCTTCGAGACGGCCGTTTTGCGAGAGAAGGCGGGTCACGTAGGGGCACCGAGGGACTTGCTGGTTGAGCTCCTGGCACGAGCTCAACCAGCAAGAGCCTTTGATGATTGAGCCAGCCGCCGGGCGAAGCCCTGCGGCGACGGTCGAAATCACCGAAAGCAACGCAGACAACCCAGGTTTCGACGTTCACGGTTAAACCGCGCTGGAGTCCCAGCGCGACCTGACGTCGGTTTCGACCTTTCGCCAGCTCCTCCGTCGCGGGCGAAGCTCAACCAGCAAAGGCCCGGGACAGCCGAGCCGCACTGGAGTCCCAACACGATCCGACGACGGTAGCCTTGATGATTGAGCCAGCCGCCGGGCGAAGCCCTGCGGCGACGGTCGAAATCACCGAGACTTACGCAGATAACCCAGGATCGACGTCGACCACATCCGGTCCGCACAGCGCCTCAGGCGAGTTTCTCCATGATCAGCTCGCGCACCTTGCCGGCATCGGCCTGCCCCCGCATCGCCTTCATCACCTGGCCGATGAGCGCGCCCGCGGCCTGGACCTTGCCGCCGCGGATCCGCTCGGCGATGTCCGGGTTGGCGGCGATGGCGTCGTCCACCGCGGCGGACAG
>JAAYZP010000313.1 GCA_012514785.1 Propionibacterium sp.
CGGAGGTCTTCAGCGCCATCGCGAGCATGCGCAGCATGTCGCCGACGCCCTTGGAGACCTGCTGTGTGAGTCCGAGTTGCACACCGCCGGAGAATCCGAGCGACTTCTCGGTGGCTTTCCAGATCTGCTCGTAGAACGGGCCGCCCACCGTCAGGGTGATCGTGACGAAGCTCACGATGCAGAACATCACGATCGCGATGGCGAAGGCGATGCCCAGCGAGATGCGCGCCCCCTCCCTGAACAGGAGGGCCCACTCGTCCGCGAAGCCGGTGAGCGCGGAGGCCCAGGAGTAGGTGCGGGGCACGGCCCAGGCGACGAGCGCGAACATGAGCGCGCTGACGATCACCGCCGGGATCGCGCCCAGCAGCATGAGCTTCGGGCGCGTGCCCCAGCTCTTGACGCCGGCGGCGAAGTAGCCGACGCCGTCCGAGAAGTCGTTGGTGAACCGCATCGGCTACGCGTCCGGGCCGTTCTGCAACTCGGCCTCGAAGGCCTCGACCGCCTCGGGGAAGCGCTCCTCGAGCGACTCGAACAGGTTGATGGCGGTGGTCACGGCGATCGTGATGTCGTTGCGGAGCTGGAGGTCGGTGACCCCGAACTCGTAGTCGCAGGTGTAGTCCGCGCCGAACACCACCTCACCGCCCTCGTCCTCCACGCACAGCGCGCGGGGGAACATCTGGGTGGAGTTCCACTCGTTGACGAGCCGGAGCGCGACGTCGATCTCGTCGGCGGGCAGGGTCGCCTTCCAGCGGGCGTTCGCGGAGAACGCGATGGGCTCGTTGGTGGGTCCCGCGACCTGGAACCACATGGGGTTGCCGTCGAAGCCGGCGATGAAGTCGCCGTCGTCGTCCGTGCCGTAGTTGATCTCCAGGGTCTCCAGCGCGCTCGCGATGCGGGCCATGCTGATGGGGGCGAGGGTGGCCGCGTCGGTGGCGGTCAGGTCGTCGGCGTCTCCGAAGATGGGCATGCGTTTCGCCTTTCAAAGTCTGCGGTCGCAACTACCTTATGCCCCCACCGGTAACGGCACGTTCGCTGTGCGTGAAATGCGGCGGACAGTCCTATACGGCAAGGGCCGGGCGGGCTAGGTTCATCCACAACCGACCTTCAGGAGGACCTCTATGTCTCGCCACCTCGACACCCTGGCCGTGCACGCCGGTCAGGAGACCGCGGATCCCGCGACGAACTCCCGCGCCGTGCCGATCTACCAGACCACCTCGTACGTCTTCGACGACACCGAGCACGCGGCCGACCTCTTCGCGCTCCGCAAGCCGGGCAACATCTACACGCGCATCACCAACCCCACCCAGTCGGTGTTCGAGGAGCGGATCAACGCCCTCGAGGGCGGCGTCGGCGCGCTCGCCACGGCATCCGGCGCGGCCGCGGTGACGTACTCGCTCCTGAACGTCGCCGGTGCCGGTGACAACGTCGTCGCCCTCTCGACGCTCTACGGCGGCACCTACGCGCTGCTCGCTCACACGCTGCCCCAGTTCGGCATCGAGGCCCGCTTCGTCGATCCGGACAAGCCGGAGGACCTTGCGCAGCACGTCGACGAGCGCACCAAGGCCGTCTTCGGCGAGACGATCGGCAACCCCGCCATCAACGTGATCGACATCGAGGCCTGGAGCGCGGCGTCGCACGAGCAGGGCCTGCCGTTCATCCTGGACAACACCGTCGCCACCCCGATGCTGACGCGCGCCTTCGACCTCGGCGCCGACGTCGTCGTGCACGCCGCGACGAAGTACCTCGGCGGCCACGGCACGACGTTGGGCGGCGTCATCGTCGACTCCGGCAACTTCGACTGGAACGCCCACTCCGAGCGCTTCGCCAACCTCACCCAGCCCGACGGCGCCTACCACGGCACGGTCTGGACTGAGGCCGCCGGCGCCGCCGCGTACATCCTGCGCGCCCGGACGGTCCTCCTGCGCAACACCGGCGCCGCCATCTCCCCCATGAACGCCTGGCTCCTCCTGCAGGGCGTCGAGACGCTGCACCTGCGCATGGAGC
>JAAYZP010000314.1 GCA_012514785.1 Propionibacterium sp.
CCGGCGGTGAGCAGCCGCGGCCCCTGCAGGGTGCCGGAGGCGAATGCGTCGCGGACGACGAGGTCCGTGTAGCCGCGGGCGCCCAGGTCCCTGGCGGTGGTGACGCCGACGCTGAGCAGCTGCCGGGAGGTGTGCACCATCAGGGGGACGGTCTCGAGATCCGTCTCCGCCTCGAGCCGCTTGACGGGGGCGGGGCTGCCGTCGAAGCCCAGGTGGACGTGCGCGTCGATGAGCCCGGGCATCAGGGTCTTGTCCCCGAGTTCGACCGCCTCCGCATAGTCGTGGGCGGCGTGGTGCTCCCAGTCGGCCTGGGAACCGACCCAGACGATCTTGTCCTCCTCGACGAGCACCGCGGCGCGCTCGAGGATCTCGGGCGTCCCGGTGGTGAGCAGCCTGTCGGCCTTGTAGACAATCATGGGTTTCCTCTACTTGTTGAGCGACAGTCGGATCCGCGGATCGATGTACGCGTAGGACACGTCGACCGCGATGTTGACGGCGATATAGATGACAGCGATGACGAGCACGACGCCCTGGATGACGGGGAAGTCGTTGGCCGCGATGCCCTGGACGAGCATCTGGCCCAGACCCCGCCGGGAGAACACGGCCTCGACGATGACCGCGCCGGCGATCAGCGCGCCGAACTGCAGGCCGATCACCGTGACCGTCGGGATGATGGCGTTGCGGAGCACGTGCTTGAGCACGATGACGTGCTGTTTCAGGCCCTTGGCGTGCAACGCGGAGACGAAGTTCTCGCCGAGCACGTCGATCACCGAGTTGCGCACCAGCCTCGCGACGGTGCCACCCGCGGCCAGCCCGAGCGCGATCGCCGGGAGCACCAGGGTATCCAGCCCACCGGAGCCGGAGGCCGGGAACCAGTTGAGGGTGAACGAGAACAGCATGATCAGCAGCAGGCCCACCCAGAAGGAGGGCATGGAGGTGTTGATCAGGCTGAGGATGCGGATCACGACGTCGGGCCAGCGGCCCTTGTACATGGCCGCGAAGGCGCCGAACACGATGCCGGTGATCCCGCTCACCACCGCAGCCGCCAGGGCGAGCTGCAGGGTGGGCAGGATCTGGCCGGCGATCATGGTCGAGACGGCCTGCCGGGTGGAGTAGCTGTTGCCGAAGTCGAGGGTCAACGCGTTACCCAGATAATCCAGGTACTGCTGCCAGACCGGCTGGTTGAGCCCGAACTCCTCGCGGAGCTGCGCCTCGACCTCGGGGGTCGCCGGCGCGCTGCCCAGGATGACCGCGACGGGTCACCCGGGAGCAGGCGCAGCGCGATGAAGAGGACGATGGTGACCCCGATCAACGTCGGGATCGCCGCCGCAATTCGCTTGAGGATGAAGAACACGGCCGGTCAGTTCCCAGCGGAGAGCTGCACGTCGTAGAACACCGGGTAGCCCTCGGCGTCGAAGCGCAGGCCCTCGATGCCCTTGGTCGCCATCGTGTAGGTGGGGACGTAGATGGGCAGGGAGACGGCTTCCTCGGAGACCTGCTGCTGCAGGGCCGTGTAGAGCTCGACGCGGCGGGTCTCGTCGAGTTCGGCCTGGGCCTCGCGCAGGGCGTCGTCGAAGTGCTCGACGTGCGCCATGTTGAAGCCGCCGGCCTCCGGCGTCGGACGGAACGGCGAGCCGAGGATGGACCACATCACGTTCGGGTCGATGTTGACGAGGCTCAGCCCGAAGATGTTGTACTGGTTGTTCTGCTGGGCGGCCTGCAGCGCGGCGGTCTGGTGGAGGCCGAGCTCGACCTCGAAGCCCACCGCCTCGGCGTGGGTCTTGACGATCTGCGCGATGTCCTGGCGCTTCTCCCGGTTGGGGGTCTGCTCCACGTAGACGAGGCTCAGTCGTTCGCCGTCCTTCGTGCGCACGCCGTCGGCGCCCGGCACCCAGCCGGCCTCGTCGAGCAGCTGGTTGGCGCGCTCGACGTCGTAGGCGTGGAAGTCCAGGAGCGACTCGTCGTGGCCCAGCGTGGTGGGGGCGAGGTTGCCGCTGGCTTGCTGGTAGACGCCGAAGTACAGGCTCTCGACGATCGATCCGACGTCGACGGCGTGGGCGAACGCCTCACGGACGTTCTGGTCGTCGAAGGGGGCCTTCGACTGGTTGAAGTAGAGCTGGAACGGCGAGCCGGACTGCGGCACGGCGTGGAACTCCAGAGCGTCGTCGGCCTCGACGCCGGCGGCCTCGGTCTCGGGCACGTTGCCCACGGCCTGGAGCGCGTCGGAGCGGAGCGAGCCGAGGCGCACCGTCGGGTCGGCCATGATCTGGAAGGTGACCTTAGCCAGGTGTGCGGGACCCTCATGGGCGGTGTTGGCGGGGGCCCAGTCGTAGTCGTCGTTGCGCTCGAGCGTCATGTGGCTCATGGGGACGTACTCCGTGAGCATGAACGGGCCCGTGCCCTTGGGATTGAAGCTGAAGTCCTCGGCGCCCTGCGTCTCCACCGCGGTGGGGGAGACCATCCCGAGGAACGGGGAGGACAGCACGGGGAGGAACGGCGCGTACGGCGCGCTCAGCGTGATCTCCGCGGTGCTCGCGTCGGGGGCTTCGCAGGAGTCGTAGGGCCCGATCAGGGAGACGGCGTACAGCGATGCGGTGGCCGGGTCCTTGATGCGGTCGAGGTTGAAGCACACCGCGTCGGCGTTGAACTCGGTGTCGTCGTGGAAGGTGACGCCGTCCCTGAGCTGGAAGGTGTACGTGAGGCCGTCGTCGGAGACGTCCCACTCCTCGGCGAGCCCCGCGACGATGGTGCCCTCGTCGTCCATGGACACGAGGCCGTCGAACACCTGCCGCAGCACGCGGGCGTCGGCCGCGGCGGGGGTGACGTTGGGGTCGAAGTGCAGTCCGGGCGCGTCGACGGCGAAGATGATCTCGCCATCCTGGGCGACTCCGCCGTCGCCTCCGTCCGCGCCGTTGCCGCCGTCGCCGGTGGCGCCGTCCGAGCAGGCGCTCAGGATGAGGGTGAGACCGGCCAAGACCGCGAGGCCTCGAACCTGGGGGCTTCTCTTCACGATGATCTCCTTCAACATTGAGTGAGCGATGGGCAGAAGCTTGCAGTACTTGTTGAAGATGCGCAAGGGTTTCTTGAAATCTCTTCAACAAAGATTTGTTGAAAGTGTTGTGTTTGGCGCCATCTTGGCCATAGGGTTCAACGAAACGTGCAATGCTGCGTCGTTCGTCTACACCCAGTGGAGGGCAGGATCATGGACACAGTCGGCAGGGACTACGCCACCGAGAGTGCGCTGGCCAGCACCTTCGGGATTCGCAGAAGCCTCGACGGCGAACGGCTCATCGCGGTGTTCACCCAGTTGGTGGAGCCGCTGGGGAGGTCGCTGCCGGCGATGAGCGAGGTGGTGCTGCACGACCTGAGCCTCCTGCCGAACTCCATCGTGGCCATCCACGGCTCCGTCACCGGCCGCAAGGTGGGGGACCCGTCCACTGACCTGCTGCTGGAGAAGCTGTCGCACCGGGACACCGCGGACCTGCACCTCAACTACGTCACGGTCCTGCCTGACGGGCGGAGGCTCCGGTCCTCGACGATGATCCTGCGCGACGTCGGTGGCAACCCTGTGGCGGCGTTGTGCATCAATTCCGATCCCGCCATCTGGGAGACCGTGGTGTGGGCGGCCCAGTCGATGCTGGGGCAGGCGGACGACGCCGACGTCCCCGTCGTCGTGCAGCGCCCACTGACGACGGAGCCCCCCGAGGGCAGCGAGGCCTTCGTCCGCGACATCGACGAGCTGGCCCAGACGCTCCTGCAGCGTTCGCTCGAGGAGGTGGGGTTGCCCGTCGAGTCGATGCAGAAGCGGCACAAGCTCGACGTCGTGCGGCGGCTGCGGGCCCGCGGCCTGTTCATGCTGAAGGACGCGGTCGAGCAGACCGCCTCGGCGCTGCACGTGACGCGCTTCACGATCTACAACTACCTGAACGAGATCGAACAAGACCAACCCGCTGAGTCAGAGGAGACCACCACATGACCGTGCACGATCACATCACCCATGAAGAGCTGCGCGACATCGGGGGAGTGAA
>JAAYZP010000315.1 GCA_012514785.1 Propionibacterium sp.
CCGCCGTCGGAGAAGGAGTCGGGGGTCACGTTGACGATCCCCATGATCGCCGTCATGTCAGCGCGCCAGGATGAGGCTCATGGCTTCGGCCCGCGTGGCGGGGTTGCGCAGGGCACCGCGCACGGCGCTGGTGACCGTCTGCGAGCCGGGCTTGCGCACGCCGCGCAGCGACATGCACATGTGCTCCGCCTCGATCACGACGATGACGCCCTGCGCCCCGAGGTGCTCGACGAGGGCGTCGGCGATCTGGCTCACCAGGCGTTCCTGGATCTGCGGGCGGCGGGCATAGATGTCGACGAGGCGCGCGAGCTTCGAGAGCCCGGCCACGCGGCCCTCCTTGGAGGGGATGTAACCGACGTGCGCGACCCCGGTGAACGGGAGGAGGTGGTGCTCGCAGCAGCTCGCCACCTCGATGTCCTTGACGAGCACGAGCTCGTCGTGGTCCACCGCGAAGGTGGTGCCCAGGACGTCGGCCGCGTCCTGGCCGAGGCCCGCGAACAGCTCGGCGTACGAGCGCGCGACGCGTTCGGGGGTCTCCTGCAGTCCGTCCCGGTCGGGGTCCTCCCCCACGGCCAGGAGGATCTCCCGCACGGCCGCTGCGATCCGCGGCGCGTCGACGTTCACAGGTCGCTCGCGGGCGACGTCGGCGGCGCCCAGCTGCTGGGCGGGGTGGGTGAGGAGACGGGCCGGCTGTCGGGCTCCGGCACCACCTTCGGCATGTCCACCGGCGGCAGCGTGGACGGCACGCGCAAGTCCGAGCCGGTCCAGGCAGGGCGCTTGTCGCGACGGCGCAGCGGCACGAAGATCTCGGCCACCTGCTCCTTGTTGAGGGTCTCGCGCTCGAAGAGCTGGCGGACGAGCTCGTCGAGCACGTCGCGGTTCTCCTCGAGCACGTCGAACGCCTCCTGGTGCGCGACGTGGATGAGCTTCGCGACCTCCTCGTCGACGATGGCGGCCATGTGGTCGGAGTATTCCTTCGACGAGTCGGTGCCGCGCATGCCCATGAACGGCTCGGAGTCTCCCCCGCCGATCTGGACGGCGCCGATCCGCTCGCTCATGCCGTACTGCGTGACCATGGCGCGCGCCACGCGGGTGGCCTTCTGGATGTCGTTGCTCGCACCGGTGGTGGGGTCGTGGAACACGAGCTCCTCGGCCGCGCGACCGCCGAGCATGTAGGCCATCTGGTCGAGCAGCTCGCCGCGGGTCTCCGAGTACTTGTCCTGGTCGGGCAGCACCATCGTGTAGCCCAGCGCGCGACCGCGGGGCAGGATCGTGACCTTCTGGACGGGGTCGGTGCCCGGCATCGCGGCGGCGACGAGCGCGTGCCCGCCTTCGTGGTAGGCGGTGATGAGCCGCTCGCGCTCGTTCATGAGGCGCGTCTTCTTCTGCGGGCCGGCGATGACCCGGTCGATGGCCTCGTCCAGCTCGTACTGGCTGATCATGTCCTTGTCGTCGCGGGCCGCGAGCAGCGCCGCCTCGTTGAGGACGTTGGCGAGGTCGGCGCCGGAGAAGCCTGGGGTGCGTCGGGCGATCGAGGCGAGGTCGACCGTCGAGGCGAGCGGCTTGCCCTTCGCGTGCACGCCGAGGATGTGTTCGCGGCCGGCGGCGTCGGGGGCCTCGACGGAGATCTGGCGGTCGAAGCGACCGGGACGCAGCAGCGCCGGGTCGAGCACGTCGGGCCGGTTGGTCGCAGCGATCAGGATGACGCCGCCGCGCACGTCGAAGCCGTCCATCTCGACGAGCAGCTGGTTGAGCGTCTGCTCCCGCTCGTCGTGCCCGCCGCCGGTGCCGGCGCCGCGGTGGCGGCCGACGGCGTCGATCTCGTCGATGAATACGATCGCGGGCGCGTTCTCCTTCGCCTGCGAGAACAGGTCCCGCACGCGGGAGGCACCCACGCCGACGAACATCTCGACGAAGTCCGAGCCGGAGATGGAGAAGAAGGGCACGCCGGCCTCGCCCGCGACCGCGCGGGCCAGCAGGGTCTTGCCGGTGCCGGGCGGGCCGTAGAGCAGCACGCCCTTGGGGATCTTGGCGCCGAGCTCGGCGAACTTCGCCGGCTTCTCGAGGAACTCCTTGATCTCGACGAGCTCCTCGACGGCCTCGTCCGCGCCGGCGACGTCGGCGAAGGTGGTCTGCGGGGTGTCCTTGCTGGCCAGCTTGGCGCGCGACTTGCCGAATGAGAGCGGGCCGCCCGCGCCGCCGCTGTTCATCATCCGGAAGATGAAGATGAACGCGATGATCAGGATCAGGAACGGCAGGCCCGCGTACAGGAAGGTGGAGAGCAGCCCGGGCGACGGGTTGAGCCCGTTCCAGGTGTCGAGGGTGCCCGCGGCCTCGCGCTCCTGGAGGAGCTCGATGATGTGGTCGACCTGCTGCTCGCCAATCCAGACGGACTGGGTCTTGTTGCCCTCGGTGTCCGTGATCTGGATCTGCTGCTCGCCGTCGACGAGGAGGACCTCCGTCAGCTTCTCGTCACCTTCGAGCACCTTGATGGTTTCGCTGGTGGGCACGTTCTGGAATCCGGTCAGCGAGCTGATGAGCTGCCAGCCGAACATCACCATCAGGACGATGATGAGGATCCATGCCACCGGCGACTTGAAGAACTTCTGCAAGGGAGCCACCACTCAAGAGACGATAAAATCAGCAAACGGCAGCCTACCAGCGGGGATGAAAACCCCACCATCAACCATCCAGCGCGGCAGCGGGGTCGAACGGGGCTTAGCTGTAGACCTCGGGCTTGAGCGTGGCGACGTCGCGGAGGTTGCGGTACTTCTCCGCGAAATCCAGGCCGTAGCCGACGACGAATTCGTTGGGGATGTCGAAGCCCACGTACTTCACGGGCACGTCGATCTGCGCGGCGTCGGGCTTGCGGAACATCGTCATGATCTCCAGGCTGGCCGGGCCGCGGGAGGACAGGTAGTTCATCAGGTAGCTGAGCGTGAGCCCGGTGTCGATGATGTCCTCCACGACCACGACGTGGCGGTCCTTGAGGTCCTGCGAGAGGTCCTTCAGGATCCGGACGACACCGCTCGACTGCGTGCCCGCGCCGTAGCTGGACACCGCCATCCAATCCATCTGCACGTGCGACTTCATCGCGCGCTGCAGGTCGGCCATCACCATGACGGCGCCGTTGAGGACCCCGACGAAGAGGATCTCCTTGCCGATGTAGTCCTCGTCGATCTGCGCGGCCACTTCGGCGATGCGCTGAGCGATCTGGTCGGAGGTGAAGAGCACGTGCTCGAGGTCTTGCGAAATGTCCGATGCGTCCACGCGTTCACCCTACCAACCGCAGTTCGCCCTCGCAGCGGACCACCCTCGCGCCGGGCACGTCGATCGGGCCCTGGCCGCGCCAACCGGTGAGCAACTCGTCGACGGCCCAGACGTGCCGCATCGCCACGACGCCGCCCGCGCGGCCGAGCCACGACTTCAGCACGCGCCACCGCAGCGCGTCCGGCAGCGACTCCACCGCGTCGACGGGGAGCGCGTCGGTCGCCACGTCGACGGCCTCGCGCGCCAGCTCGTCGAGGAGGTCCGCATCCGCCCGCGCCAGCGCGGCCGAGCGGGACAGCGCCGGCACCAGGTCCCGGCCCACGCCGGCCTCGAACGCCGCCAGCCAATCGCGCACCCGCACCCGCATGTACGCCGGGTCCGTGTTCATCGGGTCGTTCCAGTAGTCGATGTCCCACTCGCGGCACGCCTGCTCGACGGTCGACTTGCGCACCCCGAGCAGGGGGCGCAGGAGCGTCGTCGGGGCGCCGTCGACGTCGTAGCTGCTCCTCGCGGCGATCCCCGCGAGCGAGCGCGCTCCCGAGCCCCGGATGAGGCCGAGGAAGACCTGCTCGGCCTGGTCGTCGAGCGTGTGGCCCAGCATGACCGGCATGCCGTCCCGCGCCAGCGCGGCCAGCCGGGCGTCGCGGGCGGAGGCTTCCAGGCCGTCGGGGCTGCGGGGAACGTCGATCGTGCGCACCTCCGCGGGGATGCCGCGCACCGACAGGGTCTCGCTGAAGTGCGCGGCGAGGTCGCCGGAGCCCTCCTGCAGCTGGTGGTCGACGATGACCGCCCGCGCCACCCCGCCGTAGCGCTCGGCGCACCACTTCGCGCCGAGTGCGAGCGCGAGGGAGTCCGGCCCGCCGGAGACCCCGAGGACGACCTCGCCGCCCGGCCAGAGTCCTGCCACGGCCTGGGCCACCTCGAGCGCCGCCGGCCCGAGCTCGCGCCTAGCCATGGACCCGGCGGACCCAGGCCCGGGGGTCGGCGATCTCTGCCTTCGTGGGCAGATTCTCGGGGGTGTCGAAGG
>JAAYZP010000316.1 GCA_012514785.1 Propionibacterium sp.
CGTACCTGATAACAGCACCGCCGACACCCGATCACCGTTACTCCGACCGCCCGTCGACGACATGGACGGCACAACGAAACCAGTACCGGATAACACGTCGTCGCGCTCTCCGACGCGTGGCAGAAGGGCGCGCAGCAGCTGGCACCCGAGCGTCGGGAGGCGTTCGCCAACGACCCGCTCAACCTCTTGGCCGTCGACGGGCCCAGCAACCTCGCCAAGGGCGACGGCGACGCCGCCACCTGGCTGCCGCCCAACCGGGCGTTCCGGTGCGAGTACGTGGCGAGGCAGGTGAGCGTGAAGGCGAAATACGACCTGTGGGTGACGGCGGCCGAGGCCGAGGCGATCGAGCGGATCCTGCGCGCGTGCCCGGGGGAGCCGGCACCGCGCTGACGACGGGCGCCCCAGATTTCGCCGCCCACGCTCGGAGCCGGTAGAGTGACGCGTCGGCTGTCTCTACAGCCGTGCCCTCCTGCTGCGGGATCGACCCGCGGCCGTTAGTCCAAAGGAGGTGGGGCTAAACATGCGCAAGTATGAAGTCATGGTTCTCATTGATCAGGACGTTGACGAGCGTCAGGTTCCCGGTCTCATCGAGAAGCACCTCGAGACCATCACCAAGGATGGTGGCACCGTCGACAACACCGATCTCTGGGGTCGCCGCCGTCTCGCCTACGACATCAACAAGAAGTCGGAAGCGTTCTACGCGGTCCTGCAGGTCACTGCCGAGCCCGCCACCGTGTCGGAGTTCGACCGTCTGATGACGATCGACGAGCGCGTCGTGCGCACCAAAGTGCTCCGTCGCGAGGACTGAGTTCTACACAGTCTTCAAATCGCGTGCACGCGGAGCTGGTTCCGCGCCCATAGTGTGGGTAGCAAGCATGCGATCAGCCAGATTGAAGGGAAACACTCATGGCAGGCGAAACACAGATCACGATCGTCGGCAACCTCACCGCTGACCCCGAACTCCGCTTCACCGCGAACGGCGCCCCCGTGGCCAACTTCACGGTGGCGTCCACCCCGCGCGTCTTCGACCGCCAGACCAACGAATGGCGTGACGGCGAGGCGATGTTCCTCAGCTGCTCCGTCTGGCGCAAGTACGCGGAGAACGTCGCCGAGTCGCTCTTCAAGGGCATGCAGGTCATCGTCCAGGGGCGGCTGAAGTCCCGTTCCTACGACAACCGCGAGGGCCAGCGTCGCACGGTCTTCGAGATCGACGTCGAGGAAGTCGGCCCGGCGCTGCGCTTCGCCACCGCGAAGGTCAGCAAGACCACCGGTGGCGGTGGCGGTGGTGGCGGGGGCAGCGGCTGGCAGAGCGCGCCCAGGCAGGACGGGCCGAGCCAGGGTGATTCGTGGTCGAGCTCCAGCAGCTCGGATCGCCAGGATCGCAACCGTGGCGGCGATGACCCGTGGGGTCAGCCGTCGCAGTCCGACGAGCCACCCTTCTGACATCTGACACGTCGGGCCGGCAATCCGGCCCGTCCACACACAATCCATAACCAACAGGCACATTCCGTCGGAAGACGGGCTTACTCGGGCGAGAGACCCGAGAGAACAGGAGCACCACAATGGCCGGTCCACAGCGCAAACCTGTGAACAAGAAGAAGATCATCCCGGTGAAGAGGACGCGCGTCGAGAACGTCGACTACAAGGACACCAACCTGCTCAAGAAGTTCATCTCCGAGCGGGGCAAGATCCGTGCACGTCGCGTCACCGGACTGTCGGTCCAGGACCAGCGGAAGGTCGCCATCGCCGTGAAGAACGCGCGCGAAGTCGCCCTGCTGCCCTACGCGTCGACCGCTCGCTGATAGGAAGGCAGACTCATGAAGCTCATCCTCACCAGCACCATCGACAAGCTCGGCATCCCGGGCGACATCGTCGAGGTCCGCGACGGCTACGGCCGCAACTTCCTGGTCCCCCAGGGCAAGGCGATCGCCTGGTCCAAGGGCGCCGAGAAGCAGATCGACGGCATCAAGCGCGCCCGCGACGCGCGCGAGATCCGCGGCATCGAGCACGCCCAGGAGATCCGCGAGCAGCTCGAGGGCCTCACCGTCAAGGTCGGCGCACGCGCCGGCGACGAGGGCCAGCTGTTCGGCTCGGTCACGGCCAATGACTTCGCGGTCGCCGTGAAGAAGGCCGGTGGCCCCACGATCGACAAGCGAAACGTCGAGTTCGCCAGGCCGGTCAAGACCACCGGCTCGCACTCGGCCGCGGTCAAGCTGCACGCCGGCGTGACCGCGCACGTCGCGTTCGAGGTCGTCGCCTCCTGATCCGTTCGTGATCCCGCACAGGGCCCCAATCGCTTCGGCGGCCGGGGCCCTGTTCATGTCCGGAGGTGTTTCATGGCCTCGCGGCGGCTGAGCGGGCTCAGCGCGTCCTCGAACTCGACGACGAACGCCCGCACCCAGCCGGCGTCGGTCTTCGCGTGCTCGCGCAGGGCCCAGCCGATCGCCTTGCGGATGAAGAACTCGCCGCCGAAGGGCGTGGGTTCGAGGTTGGCGACGATGCACCGTCGCAGCAGGTCGGTGTTGGTCGCGGTGCGGTGCTTCAGCTGCGCGAGGATCGCGGCGCGGCGCAGCCAACGGTCGTCGGCGATGGCCCAGCCGTCGACGACGGGGGTGGCGGCGTCGGGGTGGGCGAGCAGGATGGGGCCGACGAGGCGGGTGGCGATCTCGTCGACGAAGTCCCACCAAGCGCCGCCCACGATGAGATCCCGGTGGAGGCTGAGGGTGTCGATGTCCTGCCAGAGCCGCGCGTGGCGGTGCCCGGCGATGTGGAGCGCGGCGTAGCGCTCCTCGCGGTGGGTGGCGCCGTCCCAGACGTCGCGGACTGCGGCCTCCCAAGCGTCGCGGTTCGGGAACGGCCAGGGTGTGAGCAGCGGCCGGAGGAGGGCGGGCAGTGCCGTCTTCGCGACGCCGTGGAACGGCAGCGAGGACTTCATGTACGCGGCCTGCTGCGCGGCGCGCTCGGGGTCGCCGGCCCGGGCGAGCGTTCGTCGGATCCGGGAGGCGAGCTGATCGTCGGGTGCCATGGGAGCATTGTCCACCCCGCGCTCGGCTGGGTACCGGGGATTCTCCTTCACTATCCGCCACTCGATGGATGAGCAATCGTTTACTGCCCTGCCGGGAGCGATCGAGTGGCGCGTTATGAAGTTTCCGGGCCGAGCCGCGGTTCGCGGCGCCCGGATCGGTAGCCTGAGGCTCA
>JAAYZP010000317.1 GCA_012514785.1 Propionibacterium sp.
ATGGACATCGACCACATCCGCTCCTACCTAGGCCACGACCCCGAACACTTCACCCACCTCGGCAACCTCGCACCGCTGGGCCGCCGCGCACACCGCGCGAAGACCGCCGGCTACTGGCACGCCGAACCCGTCGCCCCAGGCACCATCCGCTGGCGAAGCCCACTCGGCTACCAGTACGAAGTCTCCACCACCGGCACCCGCCGCCTCGAATAGCTCAGGCACCTGTTCCTTCGTGGACTTAGCCACCGAAGACGGTAGTCAACTCCACGACATGCACTCGGTCGCTCCGCGACTCCATGGGACGACAAAGCGGTTCACGTCGAGACGCACCTCCACCATAGTTTCATTGGGTTGCCGTCGAATCGGTGTTAAACGACCCCCAAGTCCAAATAGGTTGGACCAACTGCAAGAATGGGTGTCAACGCGCCAGTGTGGGTCACCACCTGGCGCTTTTCTTCGCTCAAGACCTTGTGACCGGAAAGGCCACCGTGACCGACACCCTCGCTGCCAAGCCCACCTCCGCCTGGGAGGGATTCGCAGAAGGCCCCTGGACCAGCGCCATCGACGTGCGCGACTTCATCCAGCGCAACTACACCCCCTACGAGGGCGACGCCGCGTTCCTCGCAGGCCCAACTGACAAGACCCTGCGCACCTGGGACACGCTGGAGCGCGAGTACCTCTCCGTCGAGCGCCAACGCCGCGTCTACGACGTCGACACCGACACCCCCGCGGAGATCGACGCCTTCGAGGCGGGCACCATCTCGGCCGACGACGACGTGGTCGTCGGCCTCCAGACCGACACCCCCCTGAAGCGCGCCATGATGCCCTACGGCGGCTGGCGCATGGTGGAGGCCGCGATCAAGGAGGCCGGCAAGGAGGTCAACGAGGACGTCAAGCGCACGTTCACGCAGTACCGCAAGACGCACAACGACGCCGTCTTCGACATCTACACCCCGCGTATCCGCGCCGCCCGCTCGGCGCACATCATCACCGGCCTGCCCGACTCCTACGGCCGCGGCCGCATCATCGGCGACTACCGGCGCGTCGCGCTGTACGGCGTCGACCAGCTGATCGCGGCCAAGATGGCCGACAAGGATGCCGTCGCGGACCAGCCGTTCTCGGAGCACTGGGCGCGCTACCGCGAGGAGCACAGCGAGCAGATCCGCGCGCTGCAGAAGCTGAAGGCGATGGCGATCAGCTACGGCATCGACATCTCCGGCCCCGCCCGCACCGGCCAGGAGGCCGTGCAGTGGACCTACTTCGGCTACCTCGCCGCAGTGAAGAGCCAGGACGGCGCCGCCATGTCGATCGGCCGCCTGTCCAGCTTCTTCGACATCTACTTCGAGCGCGACCTCGCCGCCGGCCTCATCACCGAATCGGACGCGCAGGAGGTCATCGACGCGCTCGTCATCAAGCTGCGCATCGTGCGCTTCCTCCGCACGGTCGACTACGACCAGATCTTCTCCGGCGACCCGTACTGGGCCACCTGGTCCGACGCCGGCCTCGGCGAGGACGGCCGCACGCTCGTGACCAAGACGTCGTTCCGCCTGCTGCAGACGCTGCGCAACCTCGGCCCCGCGCCCGAGCCCAACATCACGATCTTCTGGGACCCGGCGCTGCCCGAGGGCTACAAGGAATTCTGCTCCGCGATCTCGATCGAGACCTCCGCGCTGCAGTACGAGTCCGACGCCGCCATCCGCCAGCACTGGGGCGACGACGCGGCCATCGCCTGCTGCGTCTCCCCGATGAAGGTGGGCAAGCAGATGCAGTTCTTCGGCGCCCGCGTCAACGCCGCCAAGTCGCTGCTCTACGCCGTCAACGGCGGTCGCGACGAGATGAGCGGCAAGCAGGTGGCCGAGGGCTTCACCCCGATCACCGGCGACGGCCCGCTCGACTTCGACGAGGTCTGGGGCAAGTACGAGGAGATGCTCGACTGGGTGATCGGCACCTACGTCGAGGCGCTCAACATCATCCACTACAGCCACGACAAGTACGCCTACGAGGCGATCGAGATGGCGCTGCACGACTCGGAGATCATCCGCACCATGGGCTGCGGCATCGCCGGGCTCGCGATCGTCGCCGACTCGCTGTCGGCCATCAAGCACGCCACCGTCACCCCGGTGCGCGACGAGACCGGCCTCGTCGTGGACTACATCACCGAGGGCGACTTCCCCCGCTACGGCAACGACGACGACCGCGTCGACGAGATCGCCGCCGTCGTGGTGCACACCATCATGGAGAAGATCCGCGCCATCCCGCTGTACCGCGACGCGATCCCCACCCAGTCGGTGCTCACCATCACCTCCAACGTCGTCTACGGCCGCAACACCGGTGCCTTCCCGTCGGGGCACGAGGCCGGCACCCCGTTCTCCCCGGGCGCGAACCCGGAGAACGGCGCCGACACCCACGGCATGGTCGCCTCCATGCTGAGCGTCGGCAAGCTCGACTACCAGGACGCCCTCGACGGCATCTCGCTGACCAACACCATCACCCCGCAGGGGCTGGGCCGGACGAAGGACGAGCAGGTCACCAACCTGGTCGGCATCCTCGACGCCGGCTTCGAGCCCGAGATCTAAGGAGCACCTCCATGTCCACCAAGACCTACGCCGACCGCCTCGCCTCGCTGCGCACCGCCCGAGATGAGCGCGGCACCGTCGACGGGCTCTACCACGCCAACATCAACGTCCTGAACAAGGAGACGCTGGAGCACGCGATGGAGCACCCGGAGGAGTACCCGAACCTGACGGTGCGGGTCTCCGGCTACGCGGTCAACTTCGTGAAGCTCACCCGCGAGCAGCAGCTCGACGTGATGGAGCGCACCTTCCACCAGTCGGCCTGACGTGACCGTCGAGGCCACCGCAGCCCTAGCGTCGGAGCGCAGCGACCGGTTCGCGCAGATGCGCGCCGGTGAGCTCGGCTCCGTGCACTCCTGGGAGCTCGTCACGGCAGTCGACGGCCCCGGCACCCGCATGACGGTCTTCCTGTCCGGCTGCCCGCTGCGCTGCCTCTACTGCCACAACCCCGACACGATGGCGATGCGGAACGGCGAGCCGATCCTCGCCGACGAACTCCTGCGGCGCATGCGCCGCTACCGCGGGGTGTTCCGCGCCACCGGCGGCGGGCTCACCCTCTCGGGTGGCGAGGTGCTGATGCAGCCCGCCTACGCCGCCACGCTGCTGCGGGGCGCGAAGGAGATGGGCATCCACACGGCCATCGACACCTCCGGCTTCCTCGGCGCCCAGTGCACCGACGAGATGCTCGACGACGTCGACCTGGTCCTGCTCGACGTGAAGTCCGGCGACGAGCTGACCTACCGCCGCGTCACCGGCCGGGGGTTGCAGCCGACCATCGACTTCGGCGACCGCCTCGCCGCCAAGGGCGTCGAGACGTGGGTCCGCTTCGTGCTCGTGCCCGGCCTCACCGACGACCCGGCCAACATCGCACAGGTGGCGGACATCGTCGCGCGCTGGCGCAACGTGGCCCGCGTCGAGGTGCTGCCCTTCCACCAGATGGGCGCCGACAAGTGGGCCTCGCTGGGGATGGAGTACCAGCTGGCCGACGTCGAGCCACCGAGCAACGACGACGTCGACGCCGCCCGCGCGATCTTCCGCGCCCGGGGGCTCACCACCTACTGAACGGCGGGCAGGCGGTAGGCGGGTGCCAGCAGGTCCACCAACGGCCGCCCGCGCACCGTCACCCCCACCTCCGGCACCTGCCCGAGCAGATCCGCGGCCGCCGGCTGCCCCGGCCGGGGCAGCTCCCCCTGCAGCGCGAAGAACGAGTCCAGCACATCCTCGAGCGGCACGTCGCCGGGCTCGTCCTCGTCCGGGTCCCCGTCGACGGCGGACGCCGCGGTGAGGTTGGCGAGGAGGTCCTCGCGGGTCCGCCCCCGCCAGGCGAGGATGCGGAACGGGTCGTCGTCGAAGGACTCGGCCAGCAGGTAGAAGGCCGCGGCCAGGTGCTTGCACGGCACCTCCCAGTCGGGGCACGAGCAGTCCATCGACAGATCGCCCGCGCCCGCGGGGAACAGCTCCAGGCCGAGGCGCGCGAACACGTCCTCGATGTCCTCGGGCATCTCGCCCGCCAGCAGCCGCGCGAGGTACCAGGCGTTCCCCGCCAACTCCTCCTCGACGGCAGCCCACTCGGCCTTACCGAACGCCGCCGCACCGATCCGCACGCGGTAGGGCCGTACGCGACTGCCCTGGACGACGGCGCTCACCAGCCCCGCGTCGATCTCCAGCGAGAGCACCTGCCCCTTGCGCGCGTAGGTCTTGCCGCGCTGCAACCGGCCGCCCAGGCCGACCCCTTCGAGCACCGCGATGAACCGCTCGCCCCACCAGGTATCGCTCATGGCGCCGCGCTTACTGCGCGCGCGAATGCCGCCCTCCACGGCTCGGGGCCGCGACGGCGGATAGAAGTGGCTACTCACCGACGGCCTCCTCCGACAGCGTGAACAGGTCCCGCAGGTCGCCGGTGGACAGCTCGGTCAGCCAGCCCTCGCCGTCGCGGACCACCAGATCGGCCAGCGCCGCCTTCTCCTCCAGCATGACGTCGATCTTCTCCTCCAGGGTGCCGGTGCCGATGAACTTGCGCACCTGCACATTGCGCTTCTGGCCGATGCGGAACGCCCGGTCCGTGGCCTGGTTCTCGACGGCGGGGTTCCACCACCGGTCGAGGTGGATGACGTGGTTGGCAGCGGTGAGGTTGAGCCCGGTGCCGCCGGCCTTGAGGGAGAGCACGAACAGCGGCGGTCCCTCGCCGGACTGGAAACGTGCCACCATCTGCTCGCGCGCCGCGCGCGGGGTGCCGCCGTGCAGGTAGAGCACGTCGGTGCCGAACCGCGCCGCCAGGTGCGGCACGACGATCTCCGCGAAGGAGGCGTACTGCGTGAACAGCAGCGCACGGTCACCCTCCGCGAGGACCTCCTCCAGGATCTCCTCAAGCCGGATGATCTTCCCCGACCGCCGGCCCACCGCGGACCGGTCGTGCAGGAGCTGCGCGGGGTGGTTGCACACCTGCTTGA
>JAAYZP010000318.1 GCA_012514785.1 Propionibacterium sp.
GAGCAGTACCTCCCCGAGCACGACACCGAGGGCCTGGACATCTCGATCATGGCTCCGGCCGATGCGGCGAAGTTCAGCGTCGAGCGCATGCGTCGGGGCGAGGACACGATCAGCGTCACCGGCAACGTCCTGCGCGACTACCTCACCGACCTGTTCCCCATCCTCGAGCTGGGCACGTCGGCCAAGATGCTCTCGGTCGTCCCGCTGATGGCAGGCGGCGGCCTGTTCGAGACCGGCGCCGGCGGGTCCGCGCCGAAGCACGTCGAGCAGCTCGTCGAGGAGAACTACCTCCGCTGGGACTCGCTGGGTGAGTTCCTCGCGCTGGCCGCGTCGCTCGAGCACCTCGCCACCGCGCAGGGCGTGGAGGCCGCGGCGGTGCTGGCCCAGACGCTCGACGTCGCCAACGGGCAGTTCCTGCAGAACGACAAGTCGCCCACGCGCCGCATCGGCGGGATCGACAACCGCGGATCGCACTACTGGCTCGCCCGCTACTGGGCCGAGGCCGTCGTGGCGCAGACCGACGATCCGGCGCTCGCCGAGAAGTTCCGGCCTGCAGCCCAGGCGCTGGCCGACGGCGAGGAAGCCATCCTCGCCGAGCTGATCGGCGTCCAGGGGAAGCCGGCCGACATCGGGGGCTACTACCGCCCTGATACCTCCAAGGCCAGCCAGGTCATGCGCCCCTCGGAGACGCTCAACGCCGCCATCGCGCTGCTGGCCTGACCAGCACCGCTACCCGGAAGGGGCCCCACCCGGGGCCCCTTCTCGTTTGTTGCCATGAAACCCGCGGAGGGCGCGCCCCGAATCGACGCCCCCAGACCCGTTGGATACGATGGCAGCATGCCTAATTCTGCGCATGCGACCGGCCCGTTCCAGGCCGATGAAACCCCAACCACCGACCACCGCGTCTACGGTCCGTCGAGCAAGCCGACCCACCCGTTGGCTCTCGCGCCCGTGACGACTCCGCCGCACACCGTCGACGGTTTCGTGAAGGAATTCCTCCACGAACTGAACTCGACGCAGGGAGTGACGCTGTCGACGTCGTCGATCAACGACCAGTACATGGCGCTGGCCCTGACGGTACGGAACTACCTCATGGCGCGCTGGCTGGAGACGTCGAAGCGGGCCTCCGAGTCCAGCGCGAAGACGGTCGGCTACCTCTCCGCGGAGTACCTGCTGGGCCGACAGCTCGGCAACGCGCTGCTCGCGACGGATCTGAACAAGATCGCCGAGGAAGGCCTGAAGCAGTGCGGCATCGAGCTGCGCCAGCTCCGCGCCCAGGAAGTCGAGCCGGGCCTCGGCAACGGCGGCCTCGGCCGCCTCGCCGCGTGCTTCATCGACTCGCTGGCGACGATGAACGTCGACGCCATCGGCTACGGCATCCGCTATGAGTACGGCATCTTCCGCCAGACCTTCGTCGACGGCCGCCAGGTCGAGCAGGCCGACTCGTGGCTCACGCTCGGCTCGCCGTGGGAGTTCCCGCACCCCGAGGCCGCGGTCAAGGTGCACTTCGGTGGCCACACCGAGCAGTACACCGACGAGAACGACGTCGAGCGCACCCGCTGGATCCCCGAGTGGGACGTGCGCGCGATCCCCTACAACTACATGGTGCCGGGCTACCTGAACGGCCGCGTGAACACGCTGCGCCTCTGGAGCGCCGAGGCCACCAAGGCGTTCGACCTCCAGACGTTCAACACCGGCGACTACGTCCAGGCCGTCCGCGCCCAGACGTTCGCGGAGAACATCTCCAAGGTGCTCTACCCGGAGGACTCGACGCCGCAGGGCAAGGAACTGCGCCTGCAGCAGCAGTACTTCTTCGTCGCAGCCTCCATCCGCGACTTCATCAACCAGCTCGAGGAGGGCTTCGACCTCCGCAACCTCAGCGAGCGCATCACGTTCCAGCTCAACGACACCCACCCGGTGATCGGCGTGCCGGAGCTGATGCGCGTCCTCATGGACGAAGAGGGCTTCGAGTGGGACGAGGCGTGGAAGATCACGAGCGAGTGCTTCGCCTACACCTGTCACACGCTGCTGCCCGAGGCGCTGGAAGTGTGGCCGACCGAGCTGCTCGGCCGCCTGCTCCCCCGCCACATGGAGATCATCTACCGCATCAACGACCAGTTCCTCGACGAGGTCCGCGACCAGTTCCCCGGCGACGAGGTGCGCATCGGGCGCATGTCGATCATCGCCGAGTACCCGGACCGGGCCGTGCGCATGGCGCACCTGGCCGCCGTCGCAGCGACGAAGATCAACGGCGTCGCCGCGCTGCATTCGCAGCTGCTGCGCGACAAGGTGCTGAAGGACTTCGACGACCTGTGGCCCGACAAGTTCACCAACGTGACCAACGGCGTCACCCCGCGTCGCTTCCTCCGGATGTCCAACTACAAGCTCTCCGAGCTGATCACGGACACCATCGGCAGCGGCTGGGTGACCGACCTGGAACGCCTGCGTGAGCTCGAGCCCTACGCGGACGACCCGGACTTCCAGGCCCGCTTCCGCGAGGTGAAGGCGTTCAACAAGCAGCGCCTCACCAAGCTGCTGCAGGCCCGCGACGGCATCGAGCTGGCCGAGGGCCACATGCTCGACATCATGGTCAAGCGCCTCCACGAGTACAAGCGTCAGTCGCTGAAGATCCTCCACGTGATCTCGCTCTACGAGCAGGTCATCTCCGGGCGGATCAAGGCCTCCGACGTCACGCCGCGCACCATCCTGTTCGGCGCGAAGGCTGCACCCGGCTACCGCCTCGCGAAGGACACGATCCACCTGATCAACAAGGTGGGTGCCGTCGTGAACGCCGACGAGCGCCTCGAGGGCCGTCTGAAGGTTGTGTTCCCCGCGAACTACAACGTCACCCTCGCCGAGAAGCTCATCCCGGCCGCCGACCTGTCCGAGCAGATCTCGCTCGCCGGCAAGGAAGCGTCCGGCACGGGCAACATGAAGTTCGCCCTGAACGGCGCGCTCACCATCGGTACCGACGACGGCGCGAACGTCGAGATCCGCGGACTCGTCGGCGACGAGGACTTCTTCCTGTTCGGCATGTCCGAGCCGGAGGTCGCCGACCTGCAGGCCGAGGGCTACAACCCCGGCGAGTACTACCAGGCCAACGAGCTGCTGAAGGCTGCCGTCGACCTGATCCAGGGCGGCACCTTCTCGGGTGGCGACCGCGGGATGTTCGACTCGCTGACCTCCAGCTGGCTGCACCACGACCGCTTCATGGTGTTCGCCGACTTCGACAGCTACCTGGCCGCGCAGGAGCGCGTCGAGGAGCGGTACGCGGACCCGCAGGCATGGACGCGTTCCACGATCCTGAACGTCGCCCGCACGGGCTACTTCAGCTCCGACCGCTCCATGCGCGACTACATGCAGCGCATCTGGAAGATGTCGCCGGAGTTCTGATCCGCTGATACCACCTACAAACTGGCGCTCCGCTTCGGCGGGGCGCCACTTCCTTTTCCGCGGACGCTTTCACGGATTGATGGTTAAACGTCATCGAGGCGGGCGGGCCCCCCTGGGCCGTTCGCGATATATCTTTGACATATCGCGATACGTCGTTCATAATGGTTGTCGACGGCACGACGACTGTGCCGCACGACTGACCACAGGAGGTCAACACCATGAAATTCCCAGAAGATCCTTGGGTATCGCGCCGCCCCCGTGCCGGGCGCGGCGGACGCCGTGGCCGAGGCCACGGACGACAC
>JAAYZP010000319.1 GCA_012514785.1 Propionibacterium sp.
CCCGTTTTGGCCAGAACCGCGATCTGGCGGTCGATCGCGAACACTTCCCGCTTGGAAGCAGCTCCGCTGACGGGGAGCGCGTCGGGCCGGGGAGGGTTGTGCTGCAGCATCGCCGCACAACTTGCCTGTGCCCCAGGCGTGGGAGGTGGTTGTGGGTCAGGCGCACAAACTCGACCTCGGAAGGCGGCCAGTCCCGGGACTCCGCCATTCGACTACGATCACCCTTGATGTCCTACCTCACCCCCGACGACGCGATCCCCGGCGCCTACCGGGTGCTCTTCGGCCGCACTCAACAGTCCTGGGTGGACCCGGACCGGCCCGACTTCCTGCTCTTCGAGTACGTCCAGCACATCGCGATCGTCCTCGACCACACCGTTCTCGGCCTCCCCGAGGAGCAGCGGATTCGCATCGTGCACATCGGCGGCGGCGGGCTCAGCATCCCGCGCTGGGTGGAGTGGCGTCGTCCCCACACGGCCCAGGTGGTCTGCGAGCCCAACACCGACCTCACCGACGAGGTGCGCCGCAAGATCCCGCTGGGCCGCCATTCGGGCATCAAAGTGCGCGACGTCGACGGCCGCACCGGGCTCGCTGCCATGCCCGACGGGTGGGCCGACGTCGTCATCCTCGACGCTTTCGACGGCGCCCGCGTGCCGAAGGATCTGGTCACCGCCGAAGCGTTCGACGAGATCCGGCGCGTGGTCCGCGGCGAGGGCGTGCTGATCACCAACGTCACGGACCTCGCGCCGTTCAGCTGGTCCAAGCGCGTCGCCGCCGGCATCGCCGAGCGCTGGAGCAACGTCATCGTCGGCGCCGAACCCGCTGTCCACAAGGGTCGACGCTTCGGCAACCTGCTGCTGGTGGGCTCCGTCGGGCGGCTCGACGTGCACGGCATCAAGCGCGCCACCGCACCCCTGCCGATCGCGTACCGCTGGCTGTCCGGCCGCGACGCGCTCGCCTGGCCGGGTGGCGCCGCCCCCTTCACCGACGACGACACGGACAGCTCGCCGCGCCCCGTCGGCTCGAAGCTCTGGTTCTGAGGGGGAGCGTTGGCGAGGGCGAGACGCGCGAGGGGGACGTCGCCGCTGGCGGTGTTCGGCATCGTCGTGTTGGTGCTCGTGGTGCTGGGCGGGGCCTGGGCGGCGTGGGTCTACGTCGGCTCGACCATGCTCGCTGAACGTGCGCACACCCGCGGGATCGCGGAGCTCGAGGAGCGGTGGCGGGCACCGGTGGAGGCCGAGGCCGAGGCGGAACTGCCGCCCCCCACCCTCGGCGAACCCGCCTGGATCCTCGAGATCCCCGCCATCGACCTGCGCGTGCCGATCATCGCCGGCACAGGGCCCGCCGAACTGCGCAGCGGCGTGGGCTGGTACCCGACGTCGAACCGCCCCGGCGAGGTCGGCAACGTCGGCATCGCCGGCAACCGGGTCGGCGACGGCGAACCCTTCCGCCGGCTCCTCGAGCTGCAGGCGGGCGACGAGGTCGTCGTCGAGACGCACATCAAGCGCTACACGTACGCCGTCCGCGTCGCACCCGCCGACCTCACCGTCACCCCCGAGGACTCCTGGGTGCTCGACCCGGTCCCCGGCGAGGACTTCGACCCGCACGAGGCCGTACTCACGCTCACCACCGAACAAGACCTGTATCCCACCCCCGACCGCTCCGTCGGCTTCGCCGTCCTAGTGAAGGAAGAACCCCAGTGAAGGCTGCACTCGTCGAACACATCCAGCGCCTCGCCATCGTGCGCGGCCGCGTCACGCTCGCCTCCGGCAAGGAGGCCGACTACTACGTCGACATGCGACGCGTCACCCTCGACGGTGCGGCCGCACCCGTCGTCGGCTCCGTCATGCGCGAGCTCACCGCCGACCTCGACTTCGACGCCGTCGGCGGGCTCACCCTCGGCGCCGACCCCGTAGCGACGGCGATGCTCCACTCCGCCGCGGCCTCCGGTGGGCGGCTCGACGCGTTCGTCGTGCGCAAGGAGTCCAAGGCCCACGGCCTGCAGCGTCGGATCGAGGGCACCGACGTCGCGGGCCGCCGCGTGCTCGTGGTGGAGGACACCTCCACGACGGGTGGTTCGGCGCTCACCGCCGTCGACGCCGTGCGGGAGGCCGGGGGAGAGGTGGTGGCCGTGGCGGTCGTCGTCGACCGCGGCACCGGGGCGGCAGAACGCGTGGCGGAGGCCGGCCTTGAATATCGCTTCGCCGTCGGCCTAGAAGATCTGGGCCTGTAGCCGCCCACGCTGGTAGCTTTGGAAGCGAACACAACACTCTTGGGAGAGAGCCATGGAGATCCTCATCGGTCTGCTCATCGTCATCGTCGTGCTGGCGCTCATCGTCGTCCTCTGGTGGGTCTCGACGCACAACAAGCTCGTGCGCGGGCGCAACCTGATCCAGGAATCCTGGCGCCAGATCGATGTGGAGCTCACGCGCCGCTACGACCTGATCCCCAACCTGGTGGAGACGGTGCGCGGGTTCGCGGCCCACGAACGCAACACGCTCGAGTCCGTCATCTCGATGCGTAACCAGGCCCGCCAGCTGGCGGACAACGCCGGCCACGAGCCGACGGAGGCGCGCGCCGCGGCGGAGGGCGAGCTCAGCCAGTCCGTGCGCAACCTGTTGGTCTCGGTCGAGGCGTACCCGGAGATCAAGTCGGACCGCAACTTCGTCGAGCTGCAGCGCGAGCTGAGCGACACCGAGGACCGCATCGCCGCCGGCCGCCGCTTCTACAACGCCAACGTCCGCGACTACAACACCCGCATCGAGTCCGTGCCGAGCAACATGGTCGCCAACCAGGGCCGGTTCGAGAAGGCCACCTACTTCGAGGTGACCGACCCCGTGGTGCGGCAGTCGCCGCAGGTCAACTTCGGCGAGGTGTCCCAGCGTCCTGAGATCGAGTGAGTCCCGCTAGAATCTGGACAGCTTCCCAATGACGGAGCACCGCCCCGTGTCGCGCTCGTGGCACGGGGCGGTCGCTTGTCGCTACCGAATCCGAGGGGTCCCATGACAGCGAGCAATGACACGGATCTGACGCACCGCCCCAGGCACGTCTCGGCGGGCGACGTCGTGTTCGACCTGTTCCGCGGCGGCCTGATCGGGGTTGCGGAACTCATCCCGGGCGTCTCCGGCGGCACGATCGCGCTCATCGTCGGTGTCTATGAGCGGATGCTGGATTCCGGCAACCATCTCATCAGCGCGGTCAAACGGGGCATCACAGGCCCGGACCGCCGCGCCGGGTTCGGCGCCGAGATCCGCAAGGTCGACTGGTGGCTGCTGGTCCCGATGCTCATCGGCATGGGCCTTGCCGTGGTGACGTTGGCCGGCACGATGGCCACGTTCGTCACCGACCACGCCGAGCTCTCCCGGGGCCTGTTCCTGGGCATGGTGGGCGCCTCCGTGGCGGTGCCGCTGCTCCTGGTGGACTGGTCGACGGTGCGGGGCCGGCCCGCGCTGTACTACGGCCTGCTGTTCGTCGTCGGTGCCGTGTTGTCCTTCCTCGCGACGTCGCAGGGCGCGGGCGTGATCATCGAGGATCCGCCGATGCCGCTCGTGTTCGTCGCGGCCGCCTTCGCCATCTGCGCGCTCGCGCTGCCCGGCGTCTCGGGCTCCTTCTTCCTGCTCCTGATCGGGCTCTACGCGCCGACGATGCAGGCGCTCGACGAGGCCAACCTCACCTACATCGCCGTCTTCGCGGCCGGCGCCATCACCGGGCTGGCGGCCTTTATCAAGGTGCTGCACTGGCTGCTGCGCCGCTTCCACCGGATCATGATGTTCGGGATGGCGGGCCTGATGCTGGGCTCGCTGCGCGCGCTGTGGCCGTGGCAGGGGCCCGCCGGCGAGGCCCTGGCGCCCAGCGGGAATGTGGGCGGCGTCGTCGCGCTCATGGTGGGCGGGGCGGTGCTCGTGGCCGCGCTGGTGGCCATCGACCGCTTCCTGACAAGGCGGAATGCCGTGTTCGATGCCAGCGAACGACTGAACCCCGAAGTTAGTTGAAGTCTAAACTAGATCTGTGTTAATGTTTCTTTCGTAAGCAAGCCACCACGAAAGGTTTCACCATGTCTCTCCAGGATCTCCAGGGCACCTACGTTCTCGACCCGACGCACACCACGTTCTCGTGGGTCACCCGCCACGCCATGGTCACCAAGGTTCGCGGCTCCTTCGAGGAGTTCGAGGGCACCGCGGTCGTCGGCGACAACTCCGAGCTGAACGTGACCATCCAGGTCGCCTCGGTCAACTCGCGCAATGCCGACCGTGACAACCACCTCCGCAGCGCCGACTTCTTCGAGGTCGAGAAGTACCCCACCATGACGTTCAAGTCGACGCAGTACGTCGTCAAGGGCGACACCGTCGAGATCACCGGCGACCTGACCATCAAGGACGTCACCAAGTCGCTCACCATCCCGCTGGAGTACATCGGCGCGGCCACCGACCCGTTCGGTAACGCCCGCGTGGGCTTCGAGGGCAAGCTCGACGTCTCCCGCAAGGACTTCGGTCTGACCTGGAACGCTGCGCTCGAGACCGGCGGCTTCCTCGTCTCCGACAAGGTCACCCTCGAGTTCGAGGTGTCGGCCATCAAGCAGGCCTGACCCTTCCCAGTTCTGCATCCCGAACGCCCCCGGCTCCGGCCGGGGGCGTTCGTCGTCCCCGCCCCTATGCTGGGGCGGTGACCTCCGACCCGACCGCGCCCACCGTCGGCGTGGGCCCGCATCCCGAGCCCTGGCCCGATGACGAGCGCTACGACCCCGAACTCCTGCGCGACGGCGACCGCCGCAACGTGCTCGACGAATACCGCTACTGGAAGCTGGAAGCCATCGTCGCCGACCTCGACGAGCGGCGCGCCCCGCTGCACGTCGCGATCCAGAACTGGGAGCACGACTTCAACATCGGATCCATGGTGCGCACGGCCAACGCGTTCAACGTCGCCGCGGTGCACATCGTCGGCAAGCGGCGCTGGAACCGGCGCGGGGCGATGGTCACCGACCGCTACCTCCACGTCCACCACCACGACGACGAGGCCTCCCTGTTCGCGCACCTGGCCGAGCGCGGGGTCACGGCGGTCGGCATCGACAACCTGCCCGGCTCCGTCCCGCTGGAGACGACGGAACTGCCCCGCGCGACGTGCCTCGTGTTCGGCTCCGAGGGTCCGGGGCTCACGGACGCGATGGTCGCGGGCTGCGAGCGGCTCGTCGCGATCACCCAGTACGG
>JAAYZP010000320.1 GCA_012514785.1 Propionibacterium sp.
GCTCCGGGAAGGTCGAAACCACCCCGGACCCGGGCAGGGACCAGCTTCCAGCGATCGCTGAGGATGGTTTCGACCATCGCCAGCTCCTGCGTCGCGGGCGAGCTCAACCATCTAAGAGTCGCTTTCAGGTGAGGTGTCGGGGGTCGCGACGGAGTGCCCTGCCGGGAACAGCGGCTCGGCGTCGCCGGCCACGTCTTCGCGGGCGGCCCGGACCGCGTCCATGGATCGGGGGAACGAGACCGGCAGCCGGCCCTCGGGCGGGACGGCGCCGGTCACGGCTAGCAGCCAGGCCTCGTCGTCGACGCCGAAGGAGACCGTGAGGGTGGAGGCGACGTCGAGCAGCGGGGTGCAGACGGCGGGCCGGTCGGCGCGCACGTCGACGATGACCGGTCGGGGCAGGCGCGCGAGCCGGTGCGGCAGCCCGGGAGGGAAGTCGAGGCTGCCCTGCCGGAACGCCGACTCGAGGAAGAGGTCGTCGCGCGGCTCGAACGGGGCGTCGAGCCGGACCAGCGACGCGTCGGCTTCCCCAGGGTGCTCGGCCACCACGAGCCCGCACCGGGCGGCGGCCCCAGGGTCGATCCCCTCCAGCCAGACCCGGGTGCCCGCCCGCAGCGGGAGCCGGCCGTCGTCGACGCATACGACGACGGAGCGCGCCTGCGTCCTGAGGCCGAGCTCCATCGCCTCAGCCGCCCCGACGAGGCCCGGAGCCGCGTCCTCGTCGATGAACGGATCGTCGAAGAGCCCGAGCGTGAACTTCACCCGCAGCAGCCGGCGCGCCGAGTGCTCCAGCCGCTCGCGGGGCACGCGGCCGTCGGCCACGAGGTCGAGCAGCAGCTCGACGCTCTCCTCCCCGCCGAACTGGTCGACGCCCGCTTCGAGGAGCTTCAGCATCCGCTCGGCGGGCCCGAGGTGCTCGACGCCCCACGCCCGCGCGGGCAGCACCTGATCGCCGACAAGGTTGTCGTGGACGAGTTCCCAGTCGCTGAGGATGACGCCGGTGAAGCCCAGGCGGTGTCGCAGGAGGCCGGTCAGCAGCTGGCGGTTGTAGCCGAACCCCACCTCCTCGATCGGGACGCCGTCGACGACCAGCCCGACGGGGCGCCCGTAGTACGGCATGACCCCCGACGCGCCAGCCCCGATGGCGGCCACGAACGGGCGCAGGTGCTCCTCGAACCGTCCGCCCGGGTACACCTGGTCCCGCACGTAGGGGAAGTGGGCGTCCTCCCCGTCCGCCTGCGGGCCCGCGCCGGGGAAGTGCTTCACGGTGGCCGCGACGGAGCCGGGGCCCAGCTCGTCGCCCTGCAGCCCGAGGACCGCGGCCACGGTGCAGGCGGCGGCCAGGAACGGGTCCTGGCCGAACGTCTCCCGCTGCCGCGCCCACCGCGGCTCGGTGGCGAGGTCCGCCGTCGGGTGGAGCGCGGCGCGGATGCCGACGGCGACGTACTCGCGACGCACCACGTCGGCGAAGGCGCGCACCAGCTCGGGGTCCCCGAGCGCTGCCAGGCCGAGCGGGTCCGGCCAGCGGGAGAAGAACGTCGCGGCCCAGCTGGCACCAGCGTTCTCCGCGGCCGTGTGCCGGGGGTCGGTGGAGATCGTGACCGGGATCGAGTGCGGCGTCTCGCACGCCAGCTCCTGGAGCCGGTTCGCCCACGACGCCGCCGCGCGCGGGCTCGCGAGCGCGTGCACGTTGAAGTGGTTCATCCGCTTGCCGACCACCGCCTCGCGGCTGCCTGACTTGGCGATCCTGCCGGGGCCGTCGAGCAGCTGCCCCTCCGGTCCGGCCTCGATCACGGTGTGGAACATGAGGCCGGCGAGCTCCTCCACCGACAGGCGGGGGAGGAGGTCGTCGACGCGTTCACCGACGGTGAGCCGCGGGTCCTCGAACGGGTCGAGGCGCCCGTTGTGGTTCAGGTCGCGGAAGGCGACACCGTCGGAGTGCAGCTGCTGGGACACGGCCATCCTCACCCCTCGAGGTTGAACTCCTCGAGGGCCAGCACCGGGCGCAGCCGACGCTCGACCTCGCGGGTCGCGAACCACCGACGCAGCCCGCCGTCGCGCAGGACGTTGCCGAGCGCGCCCAGCACCATCGACTGGTCCAGCGAGAGGTGACGCCTGGCCACCTGCCCGCTGCGGACCGCGACCGCGTCGTAGAAACCGCCGCGGCCGTAGGAGTCGAAGTCGGCCTGCAGGTTGCGCAGGTTCTGGGTGGCCTCGTCGGGCTCGTACATCATCGCCAGGAAGGGTGCGTGCGGGGTGACGACGCCGTCGCCGTACTCCGTGGGCGGGTCGTCCCAGCGGTAGTTCGTGTTCTCCTGGTCGGAGAAGTAGCCGTCGGGGTTGAGCCCGAGCGCGTCGACGCCGTACTCGCGGTAGCCTCCGGCCGGGTTCGAGCTGGGGGAGAAACCCCAGTAGCCGTAGCGGGCGTCGTCGAGGCCGTGCTCACGCTGCGCGCGCACGTGCGCGGGGTGGTTGCGCCCCCAGCTCTTCGGGCCCCACCGCGCCTCGGGGACGAAGATGTCCGGCATGAGCTCCTCGAACATGGAGCCGCCCCAGCCCGGCACGACGCGGAAGCCGCGGTAGGTGTAGGCGCCCTGGAACACGGGGAAGTCGAGGTACTCCGTCCAGTCACCGACCGGCGGCATCTCCTGCCAGTCCCAGTCCGGCGGGAACGTGCGGAAGGTGCCGAAGTACGCGATCGGCGGGATCTGCCGGCGGATGATGCCCAGGTAGGTGACCATCCGGGCCTCGGAGATGGCGGTGTCGTAGTGGTGGCCGACGTGGTAATACACGCCCGGGCCGACGCCGATGGTGGGCGGGAGCAGGGCGTAGTCCTGCTGGGGGCGCTCCGGGTCCTCCAGCCAGAAGCCACCGTAGTTCGCGCCGGCCGGGGCACGGAACTCCCGGTCGTAGAACATGTCCCAGCGCATCGCGTCGAACAGCCGGCGGGCGGCCTTCCGGTTGGAGGGGTCCGCCTGCGCGACGAGGTGCAGCGCCGCCCCGAGCCAGCCCATGTCGACGCTGGAGACGAACGGGACGACGGTGTTGCCGTCCTCCGGCCACACACGCAGCACTTCGCCGGTGGCCTCGTCGTACCAGTTGAAGTACATGCCGCTGGCGTCGTGGCGCTCCATCCGCTGCAGGGTGCGCAGCGTCCGGGCGATCCGGTTGCGGGCCTCGCCGGGGTTGATGATGCGCAGGTCGCGCGCGACGATCGTGCTCCACAGCAGCCCGCCGATGTTGGTGGGGGAGGTGTAGCCGCTGCGACGGCGGAGGTCGCCGTCGATGTTGGTGGCGACCAGCCCGGTCTTGGGATGGGTCATGGCGACGAGGGAGGTCCAGGTGTCGCGCGCCCAGCGGAGCCGGGTGCGATCGTCGCCGGGCCTGCCGCGTCGGCCGTGGCCGGCCCAGGCTTCCGCGCCGATGGTGGTGATTGCGCCGGCGCCCGCGGCGCCCAGCAGGGTTCGTCTGGTGAGGTTGGTTGGCATGGTCGTGACTCCTTCAGGGGGGTGGGTGGTCACTTGATTCCGGTGGTGGCGATCCCTTCGATGAAGTACCGCTGGAAGAACATGAAGACGAGCAGGATGGGCAGGACGACGACGCTCGCGCCGGCCAGCAGCAGCCCGTAGTCGGTTTGGTTCTGCCCGGTGGAGACGAGCGCCAGCGCGACGGGCAGGGTATAGCTCTCCTCCGTCGAGGCGACGACCAGCGGCCAGAGGAAGTTGTTCCACGACGCCAGGAACGTGAGGATGCCGAGCGTGGCGAGCGCGGGCCCGGCGAGCGGGAGGAAGAGGCGGAATAAGATCCGCATCTCGCCGGCGCCGTCGATCCTTCCGGCCTCGAGCATGTCGCGCGGCATGCCGAGGAAGAACTGCCGCATGAGGAACACGCCGAACGGGCCGACGAGGAACGGCAGGAACAGTGCGGTGAGGGTGTTCGCGAGCCCCATGTTGACCACGAGGACGAACTGGGGGATGAACGTGACCAGGCCGGGGATCATCAGGGTGCCGAGCACGGTGCCGAAGATGATCCGCTTGCCGGGGAAGCTCAGGTGCGCCAGCGCGTAGCCGAGCATCGAGCAGAACAGCAGGTTCGAGACGGTGACCACCAGCGCGACGAGGGTGGAGTTGAACTACCCGCTATTCCCTCCTGGCTAGGTACTTTGATTAAGTGTTGGTGAATCGTGCCCACCACGAGCCCATTGTTTCCCGGTCACCCACATCGCTTCTCAAGCAGTCTCGAATTGGCGCTCGGCCCCACAGGTGCATGGGAGGTGCTGGGAACAGCGGCTCCGGGACCGGCGGGACAAAGGAGATGCCACCCCGCCTCCTCTCGTTGCTTGAGCCGTGTCACCCTCCGAGGGGCCGCTTCGCCTCGAAGGGGTCCTCGATCGCATGGGCAACCTGAAGTGCATGGTCATAACGGGCCGCGGCCTTCCGCAGAGCCGTGTCGTAGTCGGTGAATGGGGGCTCCGTCCCGTCGGTTCCAGCCATCTTCCTGTTGAATTCAGCGCGCCAATCCGGTGACGGATCCGTGAGGCTCCTCGGCAGCGCCCCCAATCGTGGCCGCAAGTGGGCTTGTTGCGCCAGGGCGAGGGCTAGGAGGCTTTCATTCATCGGCGTCTGGTCGGCGAGCATCGCCAGGTCGTACAGGTCGCGGTACCGGGTGGACAGGCCCGTCTCGTGGGTCTCGTACATGGCGCAGATCTTGTCAGCCACCTGGTTCTCCACCGGGTACAGATGAACCGGGATCCTCGAGGGGTACCCCTCCAGAGGTACGTCGTCGCCGCGGTCGATCAGTGTCAGCTGCGGCTCGGCGACCAACCAGACATCAGCCGAGACGTCGATATTGAAGCCGCCGGCCTTAGCCGCTCCAGCGTAAGCAGCCACGGTAACGCTGGCGGTGCCCTGAGCTTCCGCTGCTCGGAAGTGGGGTTCCCCGACCTGAAACGTATAGGCCCCGACCCGCGCGCCGTCCATGAGGGTGCGCAGGTCGCTGGCGGCCTCCATCGCTGATTGCGCGTCGCTGCGGAAAAGGTCGAGGTCCCGCGATGAGCGAGGATTCTCCAACCGGCCGTACAGACTGGTGCCGCCCTTCATCACCCACACGCTGCTGGCGCCCTCGCTCGCCATGGTCAGGGCGCCAGCGAAAATCATCCGCAGGAACGTGCCGGAGAGCCGATCCGGTGGCACGCCTCGGGAGCGGGCGGCCTTCTTCAACCGTGCCAGGACGGACTGATGACCGGCCGGGGGCGCCAGTTCGGGGATCAGCGTCTTGATAGGCACGGATCGTCCGACGTCCTCGCTGGTCAGCAGCCTGCGCTCCATTGCATCGCGCGTGAGATTCTGCAGATGATCATCCTCCCACCGGCCGGAGCTGATGAGGTCTTCGATCGTCCGCCTGACACTGGTAACCGGCAGTCCCTCCAACCACTGGAAGGTGCGACCGGGCAGCGATGCTCTCCTGGTCCGGACGTGCGATTGACGGGACTCAACCCGGCGCTCGGACGTGAACCAGATGTGGCTGGAAGTCAGGTCACCGATTCCCCACGCCAAGGCCGCTGTTTCGTGGGACACGACGATCGGGTCGGGGTCACCCATCCGATCGCTGACAGTCATCGCCGGGTTGAGGGCCAGCCATTCGGCCCGCGCATCGTCGAGTTGGTGGGTCGGGGCACCGGGAATGGAGTAGACACCGAATCGCTGCCGAAAGAGCCTGCCTCGTGCTGCTAGCCGTGAGAGCGTCATCCTGCTCACTCCGGCTATGCGGGCTTGTTGGGAGGTGAACATGCCCCACTGGCCCGCCGCCAAGTCGGTGAGCGGCTGCATGAAATCGGAGTCAATCATACGTCAAGCGTAACACCCGTCTGTTGCAGTTGACGTTCATAAACGACTTGCGCTTGGCGTTTGGTGAGTCGCCGGCCGCATGGAGACTTGGGCCTCTGCGCGGTGACTATGGTCGACACTGGGGGTCTCCCGCGAGTCACGATGTCGACGGCTTGGTCCAGGCCAATCTCGCACATGCAGCAGCTCCTCGACGACCGTTTTGTCCGTCACAGCAGCACAGCCTCTCGTCGGATGTCGTCGTCGATACCGGCCTTGAGACCGCCATAGGTGATGAGATCGACGGGTCGCCCAAGAATCTCTGTGAAAATGCCGCGCAGGCTCAGCAAATCCTTGATGCCCGCACCTGGGGGGGGGCGTCGACCACCAGATCGATGTCGGAATCGCGACGAGCCTCCCCGCGTGCAACCGAGCCGAAGACGGCGAGGTGGTCAAACCCCTTCCGGCGAGCTACATCGACCAGTACCGGCGCGGCGGCCTTGAGCAGGGGTCTCCGGGTGGACACCAGCGAGATCCCGCGACCTCTTGAGCTGCTGGCTGACCGCAGGCGGACTCACACCCAGGTCCGCTGCGACCGCCCGCTGCCTCGAGCCGCTCGCGAGCATGACTCGAAGAGCGAGCAGCCTGCGCAAACGCGCAAGCTCCTCTTGCGAGCGCGCCTCGCGATACGCCGCCACCAGATTCATAAGGGACGCTTATCACGTCCGGAAACGTGCTCACGTCCAGGGACGGAATGGAGTACCCAGCGGACACACCCTATGCATCATCGAAACTCGTTAGGCCTGAAACGGCATCTGAACGGGGTATAGGTATGTATGACGGCCTCGGTTCACAAGCTGACGGCCGGGTGTGGGTATGACTACCTCACCCGGCAGGTCGCTGCCCACGACACCACGGAGAAGGGGCATGCGACGTTGGCGAGCTACTACTCCGAGCGCGGTGAAACACCCGGCACCTGGTACGGCCGAGGCCTCACCGGTCTAGGCGACTTGGCCGTCGGGGATGAAGTCACCCAAGAGCAGATGCAGGCCCTGTTCGCCCACGGCCATCACCCGAACATGAAGGCCCGGCTGGCAGGGTTGCCGGCTGGGGCGTCGACGGAGCTGGTGGAGCACGCCACCCTGCTGGGGCAACCATTCAAAACCTTCGAGGCAGCCACCCAGTTCCGTCTCGAGGGCGAGAAACGCAGCACCCGCTGGCGAGCTTCGCAAGGACTGGCGCCGACAGCACCGGTGCCGGTGGAGGTGCGCGCCGAGATCGTCAACCGATTGGCTGAAGAGCGGTTCCAGGAACGCATCGGCCGGGCACCGACTGCCGGGGAGTTGGCGGCTGAGGTGGCGAGGTGGAGCCGCTCCCCCACCACCGCCTGCGCCGGATACGACATCACCTTCACCCCAGTCAAGTCCGTCTCAACGTTGTGGGCGATCGCCCCGAAACC
>JAAYZP010000321.1 GCA_012514785.1 Propionibacterium sp.
GACGCGCTGGTGCGGATCCTGCGCGAGCCGAAGAACGCCCTGGTCAAGCAGTACCAGAAGCTGTTCGACATCGACGGCGTGGAGCTGGAGTTCACCGAGGATGCGATCGAGGCGATCGCCGACCGTGCGCTGGCGCGCAACACCGGCGCCCGCGGGCTGCGCTCCATCCTCGAGGAACTGCTGCTCGACGTGATGTTCGACGTGCCATCGGACGAGGACGTCGCCGTGGTCACGGTGACTGCCGAAGCGGTGCGCGGGGAAGGGGCGCCGCAGATGCTCACCCGAGCCGAAATCGAGGCGCACAGGGGCATGTCCGCATAAAACCAGGCGCTATGATTCGTGATCATGAGTCACGGCTACCGACGCTACCCCCACATCTCCGGAAACCAGGTCGTCTTCGTCGCCGACGATGACCTCTGGGTGGGGGAGACCAGCGGCGGTCAAGCCTCGCGGCTGACCCGCGGCGAGGACACGCCCCGCAGCCCCCGGTTCGCACCGGGCGGGCAGCAGATCGCCTACGTCGCCACCACCGGCGGCGGGTTCGACCTCCACCTCGCGAACCTCGACGGCGGCTCCCGCCGCCTCACCTGGCTGAGCGCCGGGCGGATGCAGGTCAGCGGCTGGATCGACGCCGAGCACATCATGATCGCCTCCTCACACGAGGCCATCTCCCGCGGCATCTCGTGGCTGTACTCCGTCTCCCTCGACGGCCAGATCCGACGCCTCGACCACGGGCTCGCGATGGACGCCGCGATCGGCCGCAAGGGCGTGGTGGTGGCCAGCCCGAACTTCCGCGGCCCGGCCGACTGGAAGCGCTACCGCGGCGGCATGGCCATCCGGCTGTGGGTCTCCGCCGACGGCGAGGGCTGGAAGCGGATCCTGCCCGACGTCGCGGCCAGCCTCGCGGGGCCGTCGTGGTACAACGACCGCATCATCTTCACCTCCGACCTCGGCGACGCCGTCCGCGGGCAGGCGCAGCTCTGGTCCGTCACCGCCACGGGCCGCGACCCGCGGCAGCACACGCAGCACGGCTTCGACCAGGGCTACGTGCGCGACGCCACCACCGACGGCAAGGGCATCGTCTACCACTCCCGCGGCGAGATCTACTACATGACCTCGCTCGAGGGCCGCCCGGAGGTGCTGGACTTCCGCACCCCGATCGGCGCCCCGCAGCCGATCCGGGTTGCGCCGACGGACCGGCTCGAGGCGGTCGTGCCCGACCACGGCGGCGACGGGTCGCTGCTGGAATGGCGCGGCGCCGCCTACTACCTCACCCACCGCTCCGGCCCCGCCCGCGCGCTCGCGGACACGCCCGGCGTCCGGATCCGCGAGCCCCGCATGCTGGGCCGCACCGGCAAGGCGATCTGGGCCAGCGACGTCGACGGACGGGACTGCCTCGAGATCAAGGCGGTCGACGGCGACGGCGCCTCCCGCAGGATCGCGCAGGGCCGCGTCGGCCGCGTCATCGCGCTCGAGCCGAACGACCAGGGCACCAAGGTGGCCGTCGGCAGCCACGACGGCACCATCTTCCTGCTCGACGTCGCGCGCGGCTCGCTGAAGAAGATCGGCCGCTCCCCGGTGGGGGAGCCGACGGGCTTCACGTTCTCGCCCGACGGCCGCTACCTGGTCTGGCGCGAGGCGATCGCCAACGAGGGCGAGCTGGGGCGCCTCGTCGGCTACGACATCGACGGCGACGCCGCGTTCACGCTCACCAAGGGCCAGTTCAACGACTACGCGCCGCGGTTCACGGACGACGGCAAGCACCTCGCGTTCCTCTCCAGCCGCACCATCGACCCGTCATACGACGAGTTGAACTTCGACCTGTCGTTCACCAACACCGTCCGCCCCTGGCTGGCGCCCCTGTCGACGGAGGAGACGCCGCCGTTCGGGGTCAGCGCCGATGGCTGGCAGATCAGTGAGACCGACGACGAGGAGCCGAAGGCGGCCGACGGCGAGGCCGATGGGCCCAAGGCCGATGGGCCCAAGGGCGATGGGCCCAAGGGCGACGAGGGTGAGGAGTCGCCGTCGATCGTGTTCGAGACCGAGGGCTTCGAGGATCGGCTCGTGGTGTTCCCCGTGCCCTCGGGCCAGTACCGGGAGCTGTTCGCCGTGAAGGACGGCGTGGTGTGGACACGCTCGATCGCCGGCGGCGCGGTGCTCGGCGACGGGACCGTCGGCACCGAGGACGCCAAGGACATGGCCGAGCACTACTCGTTCAAGCAGCGCAAGGTGCACGTCGTCGTCGACGGCTGTGACTCGCTGGCCGCCTCCGGTGACGGGCAGCGGCTCGTGGTGCGCGCGGGTGACGAGGTCTGGGTCCAGCCCGCCGACGGCAAGCCGGAGGAGGACGACCGCGTGAGCGTGGACCTCAGCCGGCTGCGTCGCGAGATCGACCCGCGCGCCGAGTGGCGGCAGATGTTCGACGAGAACGCCCGCCTCATGGCGAGCCACTTCTGGCGCGAGGACATGGACGGCGTCGACTGGCCGAAGGTGGTGGCGAAGTACCGGGGCATAGTCGACCGCGTCGCGACGCACGACGACCTGGCGGACCTGATGTGGGAGACGGTGGGCGAGCTGAACACGTCGCACGCTTACGTCATCCCCTCCGGCGGCGCACGGGCGGAGCGCGTCGGCTGGCTGGGCGCCGAGTTCAGCCGCAACGCCAAGCGCGAGCTGGTGATCGACCGCATCCTGCCCGGCGAGTCGTCGGACCCGCACGCGCGCTCGCCGCTGCGGGCCGCCGGCATCGGCGCACAGCCCGGCGACGTGATCCTCGCGATCGACGGCCGCCCCACGGCGGACATCCCGCACATCGGCTCCCTCCTGCTCGGCTCGGCCGAGAAGGTGGTGGAGCTCACGCTCGCGCGCGGCCGGCTGAAGCGGCGCGTCGCCGTCGTTCCCGTCGCCAGCGAGGTGCCGCTCCGGTACCACGAATGGGTGAGCCACAACGTCGCATACGTCGACAAAGCATCCGACGGCAGGCTCGGCTACGTGCACGTGCCCGACATGACCGCCTCGGGTTGGGCGGAGTTCCACCGCCTGATCGGCGAGGCGTCGCGGCGGGAGGCCGTGATCGTCGACGTGCGGTACAACGGCGGCGGGCACACCTCCGAGCTCGTGATCGAGCGGCTGATGCGGCAGGTGGTGGCGTTCGCGGGCGCGAGGCACCAGGACGGCATCTCCACGTACCCCGCGCAGGGCATGCGTGGCCCCGTGGTGTTCGTCACCAACGCCTTCGCCGGCTCCGACGGCGACATCGTCACGCTCGCCGCGCAGGAGTTGGGCATCGGGCCGGTGGTGGGCGAGCGCAGCTGGGGCGGCGTCGTCGGGATCGACGGGCGGTTCACGCTCGTGGACGGCACCGAGGTCACGCAGCCCCGCTACTGGATCCAGTTCGAGCGCTCCGGGATGCGGGTGGAGAACCACGGCGTCGACCCGGACGTCGTGGTCGAGATGGACCCTGCCGACTGGCACGCGGAGAACGATCCGCAGCTGGACGCGGCGATCGACGAGGCGCTGCAGCGGCTGGCCAAGGTGCCCGCCAAGGCCGCCAAGCCGTTGGGCGCCCCGCGCTTCGACTGAGGGATTATGGATCAAGGTATGCGACCGTCTGCGGGCCATTTCCTTGATCCATGATCATGTCGCTCCCCAGCTCCTACGTCGCGGGCGAGCTCAACCAGCAAAGTGTGCCGTCGAGGAACGACTTCAGGTGAGGCGTCGCAAACGGCCGCTCGCAGGTGCTTCGGCACGGTGGCGGTCATCATCGACGTATGAGCCCACGATGGTGGGAGGATTTGAGGCATGGCGATCGATGGCTGGAAGTGGTACTGGAGCGGGGACCACAGCAGGGGTGAGCTGCTGCGCGACGCGCTGGAGAACGTGCAGGTCACGCAGGCCGCACAGACCCGGCGGCTGACCAGCCGCCTCTCCGAGCTCCAGGGGTCACTGCAGAGCAAGCTGGACGCGCTGTCCACGGCCTTCGACGCCTACGTCGAACTGGGCGACGTGCGCGAACAGCTCCGCGAGCTGCCCGACTGGAGCCACACCCGGCGTGCCGTCCAGGCCGCGCTCACCTCGCTGATGACGGGGGATCACCCTGTGCCGCTCGACCCGTCCGAGCACGACCACTGGCTCGCCGATGCCATGAACGCCGTCGTCGCCCTCGTGAGTGGCGACGATCCTGGCGGCCCCGAGCGGCGCGCCGAGGCGAAGTCGGACAGGGCCGGGCTGTTCATCGTCGCCACCGCGCTGGCGCTGGGTGCCGGCGAGCGCCTCGACGGGCGGCTCGCAAGGCTCTTCGACGGGGTCAGCGCGCTCGACGAGGACCACGTCGTGCTGCTCAAGGCGGCCACCGGCGGGCTCACCACACCCGATGAGCTCCGCGCGCTGGGGGAGCAGCTCCGGCGGGGGCTGAACGATCCCGTGTCCTGGCGGGTCTGGCTCGGCGTCAACCAGAATGCGCCCAGCGACCACGTCCGCATCGAGGAGTTCCTCGCCACCGGCGAACGCTCAGCGCAGCGCGGTCGGCTCTCCGGGGACGCCGGGCCCGGGTGGCAGTACGAGAGCCTCGAGGAGCAGCTCAGCGAACGAGCGGCGCTGCTCGCGCGCTCGGGCACGAAGGCCGAGGCCGAGCTGCACACCCGGGCCGGGTACCTGCGGGCACGCGTCGAGGACCCCACCGGCGAGCTACGGGAATCCACAGAGGAGCGCCCGCTGGTGCCGATGGTGCAGTCCGTCCTCGACCATCCCGATACGCCCGTGGAGTCCAAGCGGATCATCGCCGGGTGGTTGCACGAACCGCTCGCGCGGATCCTGCGGGACTGGCTCGAGCAGGGCCCCGGGCCGGCGCTGACGACGACGTACACGCAGGACTGGTCGGTGCCCGGGTCCCCGTACCGCCGCATCCGCGTCGAGGTCACCGAAGCCGGAGCCGACCGCGAGGAGCTCCGTCGCGCGGAGCGGCAGATCGAGGCGATCGAGCCGGAGGGCGGCAGCCCGACGATCATGTTTGCAGGCGCGCTCGCCGCGGCTGCGCTCGCGTTCGTCAGCCTGGCCGCGGGCGGCGACTGGATCGTGATGGCCGTCGTGCTGCTGGCCACCGCTGCGGGGTTCGCGGTCGCTGGGATTCGACGCAAGCGCCTCGTCGATCGGATCGCGGCGGCCAAGCCGGAAGCCGTGCGGGAGCTCCGCGACGGGACGAGGGCGGAGGCGGAGTCGCTGCGGGCCAAGGAAGCCGAGTGTCGCGAGGAGGGCCGCTCGACGACGGAAGCGGTCGAGTCGCTGTTGGGGAACCTGGGGGCGTTGTCTCGGCAGTAGCCACTAGCCGTCAGAATTTGTACCACGGGTGGTACAAATCCTCACGGTTAAGGTGCAGCGCTTCCGGGAGCGTGGCCTCTGGGCGCTTGCTGGTTGAGCTCGCCCGCGACGAAGGAGCTGGCGATGGTCGAAACCACCGTAAGCGGTCGCTGGGATCTGGTCCCTGCCCAAGTCCGGGGTGGTTTCGACCACGCCGCAGGGCTGACGCCCGGCGGCGGCTCAACCATCAAAACAGGCA
>JAAYZP010000322.1 GCA_012514785.1 Propionibacterium sp.
CTTTCGAGATCTGCACCACGACGTGGTCGCCCTCTTTCACGACCTCGGTGATCGGCACGGAGCGGGTCACGCGCGGGGGCACCGAGGCTTCCTGGCGCCCGCCGTTCTTGCCGCGCACGGCGCGCCGCCCGCGCACGAGCTTAGCGTCACCGCCGCCGCCCTCGTTGCGCTGGCGGCCCCGACGCCCGCGTGAGCCCTGGGGCCCGCCCCGACCGCGGCGATGCCGCCCGCGCCCGCCCTCGGCGTCAGCACGGCTGCCAGCGTCACGCCCCGCCCGATGACGGTCACGATCCTCACCGCGCCCTCCGTCGCGGCCGGTGCTCCGCCCCCCGGCCGGAGCCTCGACGGTGGACACCTCGACGGTGGACGCCTCGACGGCGGAAGCGCCGACCGCTTCAGCCCGCGCGCGACGGCGCTGCCGCGGCCGCTCAGCCAGCGGTCGCTCAGCCAGCGGTTGCGCAGCGGCCTCGGCCTCGAGCCCTAGCGAGACGTCGACCTCGGTCACCGCGACGCTGACGACGTCGACGGACACGCTGTCGACTCGGGCAGCCAGCGGCGCCTCGTCTTCATCCTCGGCGGCGACGTCCGTGAGCGGGGTCTCGGAGGTGCCGACGAGGTCTTCGCGCTCGTCGTCTTCGCTCTCGATCTCGCTGCTCTCGACGTCATCGTCGTCGTCGTCATCCTCCCCGTCTTCGTCGTCGTCCGGCCCGTCGTCGTCAGGCTCGTCGGAGTCAGCTTCGTCGGAATCAGCCTCGTCGGAGTCGGGCTCGGCCTCATCGTCCAAGTCTTCCGCTTCGTCGAGCAGGTGCTCGGCGACCTCGTCTTCTGGCGCGTCGTCGTCTTCCTCGTCTTCATCCTCGAGGTCGTCGAGCACCTCATCGCGAACGCTGACGGGCCCCTCGCTCCGCGCCTCGTGGGCGCCGTTCAGCAACGCGGGGCGCTCGTCCTCTTCTTCCTCGTCGTCGTCCTCATCCTCCTCGTCACGCCGGTGGGCGGCCTTGCGCTCCCCCGTGCCTCGGAAAGACTCGCCGTCTTCGTCGCCCCCGCCCGCCAGGTACAGCTCGAAATCGTCCGGACGGATCAGATCCTCGACGTGCAGGAACGCCGACCGCTCCTGACCGACGTCGATGAAGGCCGCCTGCATCCCAGGCAGGACGCGCGTCACCTTCCCGAGCACGACGTTGCCGACGGTACCGCGGTGCGACGCCCGCTCGATCTGGAGCTCGGCGATGACACCCCCTTCGACGAGTGCTACGCGCGTTTCACGAATATCAACGTTGATGACAATTATGCTTCCGGTCATTCCAGCCAGTGCGGTGCACAGACTTCAACGCGGCTTTGCTGCGGAGCGACCTTCATCTGCTTTCGAAATCACGATGTTCGAAGCGGCCCGGCACGCCACCCTGCGCGGAGCGCGCGAGGTGAATCGAGAGCAGCGCCCGAAGATCGGGCCGCCGCGTCTGATCCGGCATGTGTCCTGCGGCGCACGTCGGGAGGACATCTCCGGTGAGCACGGCGCCGATTGAACGTTTGAGAAACACACAGCCGATGGCTACGGGGCAAAAAGAAGATTCCGAGCGGGCCACGGAGGCACCAAACCCTGGCTTCGGGGCTACTACATCAAAGACATGGAAACAACGCGAAACAGCAGCCCTTTGCGCCGGCGTTGCCCGCGCCTGGCGTGTGGGCGGCCCCGCCCGCATTGGCGGCGCCCAACGCGCTCGGGCCGGCGGCGGCGCTCGGACGCTTCCGGGCGGCGACGATCCGATGTAGGCCGTTTCGCGCGAATGACCGACCTTGGCGCGCTGCCTCCGATCTGCCCCCCTCTGCCCCCCGTCACTGGCGAGGCGAGGAGGGTGAGCCCCGGGGACGGCGCCCGTGACGAGCTGATAGGGTAACGCATGGATCGCTCCTACCTGGTGCTGGACATCGAGACGATCATCGATCCCGAGCTCCCCATTCCCTCAGAGTCCAGTGCGACTGAACGGCTGCCCGCTCCGCCGCACCACCAGGTGGTCGCCATTGGCGTGCTGTGGTTCGATCGAAACTACGCCGTCGCCCGCACCGGGGTGATCGGCGAGGGCAAGAGTGAAGCGGAAGCGCTCACCGACTTCACGCGCTTCAC
>JAAYZP010000323.1 GCA_012514785.1 Propionibacterium sp.
CCTCGTCGGCGAGCGCGCGCCCGAGCCACTCGTAGGCCTGCGGGCGGACCAGGCCACCGGGATAGAGGATGAGCAGGAGCCGGGGCTCGGTCGTCGGGCGGATGGACAGCACCCGGCCGCCGACATCTTCGACGGTGACGACCGCCTCCCGGCTGGCCGCCGTCGACATCGCATCCTGCCCCGGTACGAGCGGCGCCCTGACCACATACGGCTGCGCGATCCCGACGCCGTAGCCGAGCAGCGCGACGAGCACGAGCAGCAGCACGCGACGAACCCGCCCGCGTCGCTTAGGATGCCTATTCACCATCACCCCGCGATCCTATGGGCTCGGCTCTGGACGAGGACGCCCGGCTCGACGCTTAGGAGTCCGATTTGCCACTCTCCGGAGCCTGTTGCTAAATAGCGAATCACCGAGGACGGCCCTTCGAGGCTCCGCTGCGCTCCGCACCTCAGGGACCGTAAAACGCCTCGTCACGATCCCTGAGGAGCGACGAAGGAGCGTCTCGAAGGGTCGTAAACCATCGCGCCCAAGGTCCCCGATGCATTTAGCAACAGCCTCTCCGAGGTGGCAAATCCGACACCGAAGGGACCGCCCCGATGCAAGGCATCGCGGGGTAGGCGGCCTATGGGGCGTTGAGCGCAGCCCACTTGTTTCGAGCGCGGACCGACATTCGCGACTCCAGTCCGGCCTCGTGCAGCGCTCGGATCCAGCTCTCCGACCGACGCTGGACCAAGCCGGCGTTCGGCTGTTCGGGACTGCGCGACGCCTCGTAGAGCTGCACGGTGAGGGGCCCACGGGTCCGCTCGGCGACCTCGGCGAGGGCAGCATTGCACTCGTCCTTCGAGACGATGTTGCGCGGCTCCTCCTCGGGGTTGACGGCGAGCACGGACTCGGCCCAGCCCCAGGAATCGTCGGGGGCAGCTGCGTACCGCATGAGCTGGCGCACTCGGGCTTTGATGTCCGACCACGACCCCAGCCGCGCACGCAGCGTGGCTCCCGAGGCGAGAGCACGGTCACGGCGCCACTCGTCGTAACCGTCATAGCTGTAGCTCTCGACGTCGTCGCGGAAGAACTGCAACACCCCGGCCCACAGCGCTTCGTCGGAGATGGTGGGGCGGAGGCCGCCACTATCGCGCACGAGATCGTGGAGTCCCGCGCGCCGCAAGGCGTTGTTCCAGCCTCCGAATCTCATGGTGGGGATTTGCTTACCTGGAAGCCCGTTGCTGGTCGCCCACTCGCTGTAGGCGTCGCCCGTGTACTTGCCGGTCTCTTGCGCCGCCCATCGGCGCAGCCCGTCGAGGAGTTCGTCGTCGCTCGCACCGCCGGACCAGTCGTTGTACGGCACCTCGTGCACTGCGACGCGATGCTCGAGCGCCTGACGGACTGTTGCCTCGTCGGTGTCCGCCCATTCGGCGAGCTCTTCGATGGTCAGCTCCGGGTGGGTCAGCGAGACACCGTAGACGTGCCGAGCGACACGACGTCGACGTCGATCGGCCTGTTCTTTCTGCTGGCTCCGCAACTCACGGGTGTTCACACCGGCAGCTGCCACGATCTGTCGCACCCTCTCGCGGCTGACCCCGAAGAGATCCCCCACCACCTGGAGGGTCATGCCGGCCTGGACTCCCTGCACCATGAGCGCGTCACGTTGCGAGTGACGAGTCTCCTCGGCGAGTTGCTGGAAGTAGTCCAGGAACTCGTCGGCGTCTGAATCTTCCGGAGGCGATGGCGGCGCGTAGTCGGTGCTTTCGATGACGGCGTCGGCCTGACGCCGCTCGCCCAGCGAACCCAAGGCGCTGAACACCCTCGACTGCGACCAATCGACACTCAACTGACTCTCCCCTCCCCAATCCCGGCTTGACCATCATCGTTCCACCAGCCTCTGACAGTAGCGAATGCCCATCACACGCGGCCCCACTCTGCCGTGGACTTAGCCACCGACATCGGTGGTCAAGTCCCCACGGGAAGCCGCTCGGACTGTCATGCCGCCCGTCGTAAACTGATACGCATGACCCTTATCGCCGACGTCCCCGGCACCGCCTCCCCACTGCACCGTGCCCTCGCCGAACAAGGCTGGACCACGCTGGCTGACCTCGACGGCAAACCTCGCACCACGCTGATCAACCTGCACGGCGTCGGCAAGGCGGGGCTCACCCGCGTGGAGACGGCCATGGCCACCGAGGGCTACGCATTGGCCGAGGGCCACGCGGTCTGGTCGCACACCGACCGCGGCGAACCGAAAGTGGGCACCGGTGCGCTGTCTGCGGACATCAAGACCACCGCCACCAACGCGAGCGTTGACGAGTTCCTGGAGACGCTCGAGCCGCGGCGGGCCGCAC
>JAAYZP010000324.1 GCA_012514785.1 Propionibacterium sp.
CGAGCAGGGCATCCCCAAGATGCGCATCGAGGAGGCCGCCGCGCGCACCCAGGCGCGCATCGACTCCGGCCGCCAGCCCGTCATCGGCGTCAACAAGTACGAGCTCGAGACCGACGAGGAGTTCGAGGTGCTCAAGGTCGACAACAAGTCGGTCCGTGAGCAGCAGATCGCCAAGCTCGAGCGGCTGCGCGCCGAACGCGACGAGGAGGTCACCCAGCTCGCGCTGGAGCGCCTGACCTGGGTGGCCGCGAACCCGGACTCGAAGGATCCGGACCGCAACCTGTTGAAGGTGTCCATCGACGCGGCCCGCGCGAACGCGTCCGTCGGGGAGATCTCCGACGCGCTCGAGAAGGTTTTCGACCGCTACACGGCACAGATCCGTACGATCAGTGGTGTGTACAACAAGGAAACCGGCGACTCCGCGAAGGTCGACAGCGCGCGCAAGCTCGTCGAGGAGTTCGAGACCGCCGAGGGCCGACGCCCCCGGATCCTGGTCGCGAAGATGGGCCAGGACGGCCACGACCGCGGCCAGAAGGTCATCTCGACGGCGTACGCCGACCTCGGCATGGACGTCGACGTCGGCCCGCTGTTCCAGACGCCCGAGGAGGTGGCGCGCCAGGCCGTCGAGTCCGACGTGCACATCGTCGGCGTCTCCTCGCTCGCCGCGGGCCACCTCACCCTGGTGCCCGCCCTGCGCGAGGAGTTGGACAAGCTGGGCCGCGACGACCTGATGATCGTCGTGGGCGGCGTGATCCCGAGCCAGGACTTCGAGGAGCTCCTGGCCTCCGGAGCCGACGCGATCTACCCGCCCGGCACGAACATCCCGGAGGCGGCGATCGACCTGCTGACGAAACTGAAGGAGCGTCTCGCGGACTAGGGACCCGTTAGGCTGAGCCCGCCCCCGGGGTTTGGGGGCGGGCTTCGCCTTTTGTTGCGGAGAAGGAGATGGTGGGATGAAGTACAAACTGACCAGGCGCACGGCGCTCGCCGGCATGTTCGCGGGCGCCACGCTGGTGGGCTGCACGCCCTCGGACGGGTCGCCCGTCGCCCTCCCCACGCCCACGGACGTGCCGGCGGACTGCGTCGACCTCGCCAGCTTCGTGTTCGAGCACCGCGGGCACTGCAAGCCGCTGACGTCGCTCAGCGACGCCGACATCGTCCGGTTCGACTTCCCCGGCTCGCTCGTCTCCGACGGCTCCCAACTGATGGCCTACTTCCGCAACGCCGTGCTCGCGTGGGACGTCACCTCCGGGGCCCTGACGTCGCTGCACGCACCCCAGCGCTCCGACAGCTGGGTCTTCGCCAGCCGCGGCAACGCGACGGTCGTCCCCCGCTGCAACGGCTCCCTTGTGGTGCACGCCGACGGCTGCATCGCCCTCGAACTGCAGGGGCACGAGCCGGAGTCGAGCGGGTCGGACTGGGTGGGCGACGGCATCCAGTCGCTCGTGTTCACCGGCGACGACCACCTCGTGAGCCTCGGCACCGACAACTCGCTGAGGAGCTGGGCGGTGAGCACCGGCGAGGCGCTCGAGATGCGCCGCCTGGACTCCCGGCCCGACGCCCGCGTGCTCTGGCACGACGCGGCGCAGGGACGGCTCGTGCTCTCGCACGACCTGGGGCGCGCCGTCGACATCTACCACCCCACGAGCCTCGAGCACCTGCAGAGCTACCCGGAGCTGCCCGAGATCTCGGGCGGCTGGCGCGCGACGTCGGAGGGGGTGCTGGTGGGCATCAACGCCACCGACCAACCCAACGGGCTCACCGTCTACGACGGCAACACGAACCAGACCTCGGCCATCGGCACGGAAACGGCCTGCCGGGCGTTCACCGTCTCGAGCACGGGCGAGATCGCCTACGAGGACGGCTCCCTGGTGAAGATCCGGGCCACGGACGGCACCGAGCGCGAGATCGTCACGCAGGGCACGGAGTTCGTCAGCATCGAGTTCTCCGACAACGGCGACTTCCTGCACGTCCTGGACGCCTACGCGGGACCGCGGACGTACGACGTCGCGACGGGGGACGTCTTCACGCAGTACGAGCTGCCGTAGGGTTGGACCGTGCGAAGAATCAACGTTGACGAATTGGCCGACAGGATCCGGGAGGGCTCCCGGGGGCACATCGCCCGGGCCATCACACTGGTCGAATCCTCGAAACCCGAGCATCGCCAGCTCGCCCACGACCTCCTGCGCACCATCGCCGACGACACCGGGCGCGCGTTCCGCGTCGGCGTCTCCGGCGTGCCCGGCGCCGGCAAATCCACCTTCATCAACGCCATGGGCACCAAGCTCGTCACCGAGCGCGACCACAAGGTGGCCGTGCTCGCGATCGACCCCAGCTCCACGCGCACCGGCGGATCGATCCTGGGCGACCGCACCCGCATGGGCGAGTTCGCCGCCCTGGAGGGCGCCTTCGTCCGCCCCTCCCCCTCCGGCGGCCACCTGGGCGGCGTGGCGCGCGCCACCCGCGAGTCCATGCTGGTGCTGGAGGCCGCGGGCTACGACGTCGTCCTCGTCGAGACGGTCGGCGTGGGGCAGTCGGAGATCGCCGTCTCGGGCATGGTGGACACCTTCCTCATGCTCCAGGTGGCCCGCACGGGTGACCAGCTGCAGGGCATCAAGCGCGGCATCCTCGAGCTGGCCGACGTCATCGCCATCACCAAGGCCGACGGCGACAACGCGGGTGCCGCCCGCGTCGCCGCGCGCGAGCTGAGCATCGCGCTGAAGCTCGTCACCAGCGAGGACGAGAAGCGCCGCGCGCCCGTCCTCACCTGCTCCAGCTACACCGGCGACGGGCTCGACGAGGTGTGGGACGCCGTCGTGCAGCACCGCGAGGCCCTGGAATCGGGAGGCGTGCTGCAGTCCCGCCGCCTGGAGCAGCAGCGCGACTGGCTGTGGAACATGGTGCGCGGCGAACTCGCCGAGGCGCTGCGCACGGCGCCGGCCGTGCGCGAGGCGGCCGTTGAGGTCGAGGCCGCGCTGGCCACGGAGGAGCTCAGCGCGCTGGAGGGTTCGAAGATCATCCTGCGGGCCTTCGCGGGTGCGATCGACGACCTGTCGTGGGGTGCTGATGGGGGTGACCCTGCGCAATCTGGGTAGACTGACCGTCGAATTCCAGTCTGATCGGCGTGAGGAGGGCCATGGGCGTCTTTGACAAAGCGGAACGCAAGATCGATTCCGTGGTGGGCAAGGTGTTCGCGCGAGCCTTCAAGGGTGACGTGCAGCCCGTCGAGATCGCCGCCGGCATCCAGCGCGAGCTCGATGCCGAGGCCAAACTGCTCAGCAAGGGCAAGCGACTGGTGCCCAACCACTTCGTCATCGGCCTGTCCCAGCACGACTACGACCGCCTCTACCCGTACGCCCGCACGCTGAACGCCGAGATCCTGCCCGGCATCCGCGAGCACGCGGCCGAGCACAGCTACGTCTTCAACGGCCCCATCTCCATCGAGTACGAACTCAATGAATCGCTGCCCACGGGCCAGTTCACGATCCTGAGCGAGGCCAAGGAGGGCTCGAGCCAGTCGAGCCCCACCGACGGCGGGCGCCTCGTGCTCGAGGTGCACGGCGTGCGCCACCCGCTCGTACCGCCGGGCCTGGTCGTCGGCCGCGGCGTCGACTCCGACCTGCGCATCAACGACCCCGGCGTGTCCCGCCGCCACGCGCTGATCACCGTGGCCGGCACCCCGGACCGCCCCGTCGTCACCATCGAGGACCTGGGTTCCACCAACGGCATCATCGTCAACGGCTCCAAGGTCAGCAAGACCGCGCTGAGAGAAGGTTCACGCATCGAGCTCGGCAACACCCGCATGCTGGTGCACGCGCCGACGGAGCCGTGACCTCAGTGTCGGAACTCATCGTCGCGACGATCAAGGTCGTCTTCATCGCGCTCCTGTGGCTGTTCATCCTGTTCGTGGCCATGGTGATCCGCACCGACATGTTCGGCAAGCGGGTCCCGGCCGCGTCGTTGGCCACCGTGCCAGCCGACCGCGGCCGCCCGGAGAGTCACCGGCTGAGTTCGGTGCCGACGCGGTTCGCGATCACCAACGGCTCGCAACAGGGCATCGCCGTGCCCGTCCAACCCACGATCAACCTCGGCCGGTCCGCCGATTCGACGCTGGTGCTGGAGGACGAGTTCGCCTCCGCCCGGCACGCGCAGCTCGTGCAGATCGACCAGGACACGTGGGCTGTCAGCGACCTGCAATCCACCAACGGCACGTTCGTCAACGGCCGACGCGTGGGCGACGAGGCCATCGCCGCGACGGTGGGGGACGTCGTCCGGATCGGGCGTACCCTGATGCGTTTGGAGGTGTGATGTTCTCCCTACGCTTCGCAGCACATTCCGACGTCGGACGGGTGAGGAAGAACAACCAGGACGCGGGCTACGCGTCGCCGACGATGCTGCTCGTGTGCGACGGGATGGGCGGTGCCGCTGCGGGCGACCTGGCCTCCGCGGTCGCCGCCACGGAAGCCGAGCAGTCGGACGACCGCCACGCCGATTCGGAGGAGATGCTCGCCGCCATCGCGGGCATCATCACGCGCGCCAACAACCGCCTGGGCGAGCTGATCGAGGAAGACCTCACGATCGACGGCATGGGCACCACCTTCTGCGGGGGGCTCTTCAACGGACGGCAGCTCGCCGTCGGCCACATCGGCGACTCCCGCGGCTACCTCCTGCGCGACGGCGAACTCACGCAGTTCACGCACGACCACTCCTGGGTGCAGTCGCTGATCGACGAGGGCAAGATCGCCCCCGCACAGGCCGCGACCCACCCGCACCGCTCCCTGATCCTCAAGGTCCTCAACGGCCAGGAGGGCTTCGACCCCGACCTGACGACGTTCGACGTGCGGGAGGGCGACCGGATCCTGTTCTGCTCCGACGGACTCTCGGGCATGATCTCCGACGAAGCCATCCTCGACCTGCTCGAGCCGATGCCCATCGACGACGCCTCCCACGCCCTCGTGAAGGCCGCCAACGCGGCCGGCGGGCACGACAACATCACCGTCTTCATCGGCGAGGTGGTCGCGCAGGACGACGGGCTCGACGCGGCACCCGGCGTGCTGCGCGGTTCGGCCACCGAGGTGGAGATCCCCACCGTCGGCGCCCTGGCGGCCCGATCGGGAAAACCCAGCGGCTACCCCGAGACGACGAGCTCGGCGGAGCCCACTGACACGGATCAGGCCCCCGACGAGGCCGCCCGCTACGCGCCCAAGGAGGAGCACCGTCGCTGGCCGGGGCTGCTGATCGCGCTCGTGGCGATCGCCCTGGTGATCGGCGGCGGCGCGTGGGGCGTGCAGACGTATTCGCAGTCGCGCTACTTCATCGCGGCCGACGCCGGCGAGGTGGCCATCTTCAACGGCCTGCCCGGCAACATCCTCGGCTACCCGCTGAGCACCCTGACCGAACGCACCGACGTGCCCGTCGAGGACCTCCCCCTGTTCCACCAGCGCGCCGTGAAGAACACCATCGGCGTGGCCGACCTCGACGCCGCGCGCAGCACCGCCGAGACGCTCCGGGTCCTGGCCGAGCAGTGCCGCGAGGCGCGCGACGACCGGCTCACGCCCCCACTGCCGACGACCGGCCCGTCCCCCACCCCGACGCCCGCGCTCACCATCCCCGGGTTGCCCACCGCCCCCGGCGGCGGCGTCGACATCGAACCCGGCTATCCCACTTACCTCGCGCCCATGACGCCGACCGCCACGGCGGAAGCCGATCCCGAGCACTGCTGATGAGTGTCTCCGTCCAGCCCGAGGTCTCCGGCGACGTCATCGTCTACCGGCGTCGACGCAACATCGAGCTCGCACTGCTGCTGTTCGCGCAGCTGTTCGGCTACGGCGGATGGATCCTCACGCACCTGAACCTGTACAACGCCGTGCCGGAGATCTGGCCGCTGGTGGCGGCCGCCTGGTTCGGGGTGGGCCTCGCCGCGCACATCGCGGTCCGCTGGAAACTGCCCTATGCCGACCCGGTGCTGCTGCCGAGCGTCTTCCTCATCAACGGCCTGGGGCTGGCGATGCTGGCCCGGCTGGACGAGATCTACCGCTACAGCGACGCCGCGATGCAGTTCGTGTGGACCGCGCTCGGTGTGCTGCTGTTCGTCCTCGTCGCGTTCCTGCTGCGCGACCACCGTCGGCTGCAGCGCTTCCCCTACCTGCTGTTCATCCTCAGCTTCGTCCTCCTCGTCCTGCCGCTGACGCCGCTGGGCGTGACCATCAACAACGCCCGGATCTGGATCCAGGTGTTCGGCTTCAGCTTCCAGCCCGCGGAGATCGCGAAGATCACGCTGGCGATCGCGTTCGCCGCGTACTTCTACGAGAAGCGCGACGTGCTCACGCTCGCCGGCAGGCGCGTCATGGGCGTCCTGCTGCCGCGCGGGCGCGACTTCATCCCGATCGCGATCATGTGGGGCATGGCGCTGATGGTGATGGTCTTCCAGCGCGACCTGGGCATGGCGCTGCTGATCTTCGGGCTGTTCACGGTGATGATCTACATCGCCACCGAGCGCCCGTTCTGGCCCGTGCTGGCCACCGTGATGTTCCTCATCGCCGGGGTGGCCGCCTACTTCCTGACCCCGCACGTCTCCCGCCGCGTGGGCGCCTGGCTGGACCCGTTCGCGAACGCGGACGCCAACCTGCAGATCATCCAGGCCCAGTTCGGGTTCGCCTGGGGCGGCCTCTTCGGCCGCGGCTGGGGCATGGGCCGTCCGGCGCTGACCCCGCTGCCCCACTCCGACTTCATCGCCGGCTCGATCGGTGAGGAGCTCGGCGTCCTCGGGCTGATGGCCGTGATCATCCTCTACGCCGTGATCTTCTCCCGCGGGCTGAAGGCCGCGCTGCTGTGCCCCGACGGGTTCGGCAAACTGCTCGCCGGGGGCCTGTCGTTCGTGCTGGCGCTCCAGGTCTTCGCGATCATCGGCGGCGTCACCCGCCTCCTGCCGCTGACGGGTCTGACGACGCCGTTCATGAGCCAGGGCGGCTCGTCGATGGTGAGCAACTGGATCCTCATCGGCATCCTCATGGTGATCTCGCACCGCGCCCGCATGCCGCAGACGGCGACGGCCACGCCCACGTCGCGGGCCGAGATCGAGGACAACTCGACAGAGCTGATCGCCCGATGAACGGCCCCCTGCGCAAGGTGAGCATCGTCGTCGCGGTCATGATGGCGGCGCTGCTGCTGAACCTCACCTACATGACCACCTTCCGGCAGGAGGCCCTGCTGGAGCACCCGCTGAACCGCCGGGTCCGCGACGCCGAGTTCGCGCGCGACCGCGGCGCGATCCTGGTGGGCAACGTCCCCATCGCCATCAGCGAGCCGTCCGGCAACGCCACCGTCCCGTTCGAGCGCGTCTACCCCGACGGCGAACGCTGGGCGCCGGTGACCGGCTGGTTCACGCGCATCCACGGCACCTCCGGCCTGGAGCAGTCCTACTCCTCCGACCTGTCGGGCACCGCCTCGCAGCAGGTGATCAACCGCATCGTCGACGTGATGACCGGGCGTTCGTCGTCGGGCGCCAACATCTCCACGACGCTGGACGCCGACGCGCAGGCCGCGGCCATGCGGGCGCTCGGCAACGCGCGCGGCGCGGCCGTGGCCATCGACTACGAGACCGGGGAGATCCTGGCGCTGGCGTCCACGCCCAGCTACGACCCGAACACCCTCTCGACGCTGTCCACCAGCGACGAGATCGACAACTGGAACGCGCTGCTGAACGCCGAGGACGAGCCGCTGAAGAACCGCGGCACCCGGGAGGTGTACCCGCCGGGGTCGACGTTCAAGATCGTCACGGCCGCCGCCGCGATCGAGAACGGCATCCTGCCGGACACGATCGTCGACTCGCCGGCCTCGCTCCGGCTGCCGAACTCGAGCCACTCGATGGGCAACTCCACGAACTGCGGCGGGGAGCAGATCCCGCTGGAGCAGGCGCTGTCGACGTCGTGCAACACCGCCTTCGGCCAGCTGGGCCTCGACCTGGGCGCCGACGTGATGCTGGACATGGCGGAGCGCTTCGGGTTCAACCAAGAACAAACCATCGACATCCAGGCCGCGACGTCGCGCTACCCCGCCGACGCGGACGCGGCCCAGACGGCACTGAGTGCGATCGGGCAGTACGAGGTGGCGTCGTCGCCGCTGCAGATGGCGCAGGTGGTGGCGGCGATCGCCAACGACGGCGTCATGATGCAGCCCTACCTCGTCGACGCCGTCACGACGCGCGACCTGCAGGTGATCAGCTCCACCGACCCGTCCGAGATCGGCCGGCCCATCTCGGAGGCGACGGCGCGGATGCTGCAGGAGATGATGGTCACCACCGTCCGCGACGGCACCGGGCGCCCCGCGCGCATCGATGGGGTAACGATCGGCGGCAAGACCGGCACGGCGCAGTCCTCCCCCGAGCGACCGAACTACGCTTGGTTCGTGGGTTACGCGACCGAGCCGAGGGTTGCCATCGCCGTGTTCGTCGAGGACGCAGGCGTGGCAGCCGACGACATTTCCGGCGGTCGTCTGGCCGCCCCCATCTTCCGAGCCGTTGTAGAGGCGTTGCGATAATGTGCACAGTTGGAAAGGAACGAAGCGATGACTGAGCGTGGAACCCTGCTCGGCGGCCGCTACGAGCTCGATCAGGTGATCGGGCGTGGCGGCATGGCCGAGGTCTGGCGTGCCCGTGACACCCGCCTCCAGCGGGACGTCGCCGTGAAGCGGTTGCGGCTGGATCTGGCCAGCGACCCGACGTTCCAGGCGCGGTTCCGCCGGGAGGCGCAGGCCTCCGCCGGGCTGAACCACCCCAACATCGTCGCCGTGTACGACACCGGCGAGGAGAAGGACGCGTCCTCGGATGTGATGGTGCCGTACATCATCATGGAGCTGATCGAGGGCGTCACGCTGCGCGAGGTGCTCCGCGGCGGGCGCAAGATCGTGCCCGAGAAGGCGCTGGAGTTCACGGCGGGCGTGTTGGACGCGCTCGCGTACAGCCACCGCGCGGGCATCATCCACCGCGACATCAAGCCCGCGAACGTGATGTTCACCCCGCCCGGCACCGTCAAGGTGATGGACTTCGGCATCGCGCGGGCCGTGGCCGACACGTCGGCGACGATGACCCAGACGGCGGCCGTCATCGGCACCGCGCAGTACCTCTCCCCGGAGCAGGCGCGCGGCGAGAAGGTGGACAACCGCTCGGACCTCTACGCCGTCGGCTGCCTGCTCTACGAGTTGCTCGTCTCCGAGCCGCCGTTCAAGGGCGATTCGCCCGTCTCGGTGGCCTACCAGCACGTCCGGGAGATCCCGGTGAGGCCCTCCGAGCGCGACCCGGAGATCAACTCCGACATGGACGCGATCGTCATGAAGGCGCTGTCGAAGGACCCGAAGGACCGCTACCAGGACGCCTCAGAGTTCCGCGACGACATCCTGCGCGCGCTGGACAACCAGCCCGTGGCCGCGGCCATCCCGCCCAGCGCCGAGGCACCGACGCAGGTGATCGCCAGCGATCCGATCACGACGACGGCCCGCCGCGCCGCGTTCCCGGCCGCCGTCGCAGGTGGCGCTGCCGCCGCCGGTGCGGGTGGCCTGGCGCACGCCGCCGGCAACAACAACGGAAACCCGGGCAACCTCCCGGAAGACATCGAGGACGGCGAGCTGGAGGAGGAGAAGTCCGGCCGGGGGCCGGTCATCGCCATCGCCGTGCTGGGCGGCCTGCTCGTCGTGGGCCTGATCGTCGCGGTGTTCCTCCTGATGAACGACGGCCCGGGCGAGCCCGCGCCCACCGAGTCACCCAGCGTGACCGCTTCCCAGACGCCCGAGGCGGTCATGGTGGCGATCCCCACCAACCTCATCGGCATGGAGCAGGCCGACGCCGAGGCCGCTCTGCGCGAACTGGACTTGAACCCCGTCGTCGAGATCTCGGAGGCCGTGGCCACCGAGGACAATGACGGCACCGTCGAGGCCACCGACCCGCCGGGTGGCGACGAGATCGAGGAGGGCAGCGACGTCACGCTCTTCGTCTACGAGTTCGAGGAGCCGGAGACGGTCGCCGTGCCCAACGGGCTCGTCGGCATGACCCAGGGCGAGGCCGAGGCCGCGCTGCGCGCCGTCGGGCTCGTGCCCGACGTCCGGAACGTGGACGGCACCGAGGCCAACGCCGGAACGGTGGAGAGCACCGAGCCGGGCAGCGGCGAGGAGGTCGAACCGGGCGGCACCGTCGTGGTGAACGTCTACACGTACGAGGCCCCGGCCAACATCAGCATCCCCGACGTCGCGGGCATGGCCCAGCAGGATGCGATCGATGCGCTGGAGGCGGCCGGCGTCGAGCCCGGCGACATCGAGACCACCCAAGCAAACCCGGCAAACGAGAGCCCCAGTCACTCCGAGGGCGACGTGGTGAGCATGAGCCCGACCGGCTCGGTCGCGCCGGGCGGCACGGTGACCCTCACGATCGCGACGGGCCAGTCGCCGGTGCCGACGCTTACGGGGTCCACGGTCGAGCGCGCGGAGCAGGACGCCGAGGCCGCGGGCTTCACCATCGACGTGGAGGTGGTCTCCACCGACGAGCACCCCGCAGGGGTGGTCTTCGAGCAGAACCCGCGGGCAGGCGCCACCTGGAGCCGCTCCCAGCCGATCACCGTCGAGGTGGCGGAGGCCCCGTAAGCGGTAGGCGAACCGCTCTGGCGGGGGCGTCGTCGTCGCCGCAGTCGGCGAGCCAGTTGGCGAGCATCCGGTGTCCCCCCTCGGTGAGCACCGACTCCGGATGGAACTGCACGGCCTCGACGGCGAACTCCCGGTGCACGATCGCCATCGCGACGCCGGACGCGGTGCGGGCGGTCACCTCCAGGTCGGGCGGGAGCGTGCCGTCGACGAGTGCCAGCGAGTGGTAGCGGGTGGCGCGGACCGGGGAAGCCAGCCCGCGGAAGACGCCCCTGCCTTCGTGGAAGACTTCGGACACCTTGCCGTGCAGCTGCTCGTCAGCCCGCTCGACGACGCCGCCGAACGCGACGGCGATCGCCTGCAGCCCCAGGCAGACGCCGAAGATCGGCACCTTCCCGGCCAGTGCACGTACCGCCCCGACGCAGACGCCCGCCTCCTCAGGGGTGCCCGGGCCCGGGGACAGCAGCAAGCCGTCGTAGCCGTCCTGCCAGCCGTCACGATCGAAGCGGGCGTCGTCGTTGCGGGCGACGTCGACCAGCGCGCCCAACTGCTGCAGGTACTGGGCGATGTTGTAGACGAACGAGTCGTAGTTGTCGATCACGAGAATCCGGGTCACCGCGCCATTGTGCCACCGCGGTTACCATGGTGGCCATGATCCACCTCCGACGCCAGCAGCGGCCGCGCTCCGTGCGCGGGCGTGTGACGACGGTGCTCGTCTTCGTGCTCGCGGGGCTGCTGATCACGATCGCTGCCATCGCCGCGCGCGGCACCGATCTGCGCAGCGACCGGCAGCTGTCCGTGCGCGAGCTGATCACCGAGATGGGCGCCACCAACACCGGGCTGCAGCAGGAGATCGCGGCGCTGCGGGCGGAGGTCGACGAGTTGTCCGGCCAGGACCTCGGCTTCGGTGGCCTGCAGCGCGAGCTCGACGAGGTGTCGCTCGACGCCTCGGTCAGCCCCGTCGCCGGCCCGGCGCTGCGCGTGACCCTGATGGACGCGCCCCCCGAGGTCAAGCCGGCCGGCGCCAGCGACGACGACCTCGTCGTGCACCAGCAGGACATCCAGGCCGTCGTCAACGCGCTGTGGGACGGCGGTGCCGAGGCCATGACGATCCAGGGGCAACGGGTGATCTCCACCACGGGCATCAAATGCGTGGGCAACACCGTCGTCCTGCACGGCGTCCCCTACGCGCCGCCGTACGTGATCGAGGCGATCGGCGACGTCGAGCGTCTGGAGGCCGGGATCGACGCGGCGCCGGCGGTGCAGATTTACCAGCAGTACGTCGAGGCCTACGGGCTCGGCTACAGCCAGGAGCGGGTCGGCGACGTCGAGATGCCCGGCTTCGTCGGCTCCCTCGACCTCTCGCACGCACGGGCCGGCACCGGCTGAATGGTCGAATCCGTCCGGGCTGAACTAGGCTGGGTCGGGTAACAGGAGGAGGAACCGTGGCGGAATCCAGGGTGCGCAAGGCGGCAAGCAAGAAGAAGCAGGCCAAGCAGAAGCAGGAACTCAGGGAAGAGCGGGCGACGCAGGAACGTCTCGGCCTCACCGGGTCGAAGGACCGCAGCTGGGTGCCGTGGGTCTTCGTACCTGTCGGTCTGCTCGGTGTGATCTGGATGGTGCTGTGGAACCTCGCGGGTTCCGCGATCCCGGGTATGAGCCTGCTCGGCAACTGGAACCTCGCCATCGGGATCGGCCTGATCATCGCGAGCTTCTCGTTGATGACCCTCTGGAAGTAGCTCCCCGCTAGCATTTGGGTTAGCGATTGGAGAAGCATGAAACGCATTGTTGTCGGCGTGGACGGTTCCGAAGGATCGAAGCGGGCCGTGCAGTGGGCGGCCGAAGAGGCGCGCCTGCGAGACGCCACCCTGGAGCTGGTCTACGTCTATGACCCGCCCTATGTCCCCAACATGATCGTCGGCGTCAACATCGAGGGCCTCCGCTACGCAGCGGTGGAGGAGGCCGAGGGGGTGCTGGCCGAAGCCGCAGGGGAGGTGAGCGACGTGCGCGTCGAGACCGTCGCCTTGTCGGACACGAGCCCGGCCAACGCGCTGCTGGCGCAGTCGAAGGGTGCGGAGATGCTCGTCGTGAGCGCCCGCGGCATCGGAGCTTTCCAGCGGCTGCTGCTCGGCTCGGTGAGCACGCACCTCGCCAACCACGCCGACGTCCCGTTGGCGATCATCCGCGACTGAAGCAGGCCTGCCTGCATTGATGGTTGAACTCGCCTGCTTTGCTGGTTGAGCCAGCGCCGTGAGGAACGAACGGCGCGGTGGCGGTTCCTGAGCTTGTGCCGCGACGAAGTCGCTGCACGATGGTCGAAGGATCGAAACCACCCCCAACTGGTCGAGCTTGACGTCTTTGATGGTTGAGCCGCTGCCGGGACGAAGTCCCTGCGGCGTGGTCGAAACCATCCACGACAAGGGCAGCAACCCCACCCAGCACCATGAAAAAAACTCGTTCAAGAATCTTTTCGTGTCACCCCGATTCCGGGGAAAGGGTGTCAGAGGTGACCCGTAGTGTGCTGGGTATGACGACGAACCTACTACCCACCTCGGCCGCGGAGGCTTTCGCTGCGCTGGACCACGCGCAGGCGCAGAAGCGCGCCGCCGAGGTAGCCGAAGTGCTGGCCATCACGGCTGCGGTGGAGCACTACGACGTCGACGAACACGACGCCCTCGCCGGAATGGAAGCCCTCCACGAAGGCGGCTCCGCCGGCACCCCCGAGATCGGCGAATTTCTGGCGATGGAGATCGGAGGCATCCTCGGCATCTCACCCCTGTCCGCCGCCTCCCGAATCGCCTCCATCCTCGACGTCCGGCACCGCCACCCGGCGATGTGGGAAGCCTTCCTCACCGGCGAAGTCTGGTTCTGGCAGGCCAGCAAACTCGCCGCCGAATGCACCCAACTCTCCGTCGAAGCGGTCGCGATCGTGGATCGGCATACCCGGATCGCGTTCCAGATGGGCATGAGCTGGGGCCAGGTCATGTACCGGTTGCCGGCGTGGATCATCGAGGCCGACCCCGAACGCGCCCGGAGCAAAGAGCGCGAGGCCCGGGAGGCGCGGTTCGTGCGGCTCGGGAAGCTCGTCGACGGCTGCACGGACCTCTACGGGAAGCTCGACGGCGCAGACGGGATCGCGCTCGACGAGGCACTGGATGCGATCGCGAACACCCTGCCGGCTGAAGAAGGGTCGATGGAGCACCGCCGTGCGGCGGCGGTGGGGATTCTGGCGCGGCAGGCGTTCGGGCAGGACCAGCTCACCGCCGAGGTGGTGATCCACCTTCCCGCCGACGCTGTCGAGACCCCCGACGGACATCCCGCGACGGTGGAGGGCTGGGGCGTGTTCCTCGCCAGCCGGCTGCCCGAGTTCCTCAAGGACTGCAAGGTCACCATCCGCCCGGTGATCGACCCCAACCACATGGAGGCCGTGGATGCCCATGACCCGCCCGCCTCGATGCGGCTAGCCATGCGCATCCGCAATCCCCACGACGTCGCCCCCTACGGCACCCGCCACGCCCGCCACTGCGACGCCGACCACACCGAACCATTCAGGCACGGGATGCTGGGGCAGACGCGGCTCGGGAACCTCGGACCGCTCTCACGCCGGGCGCACCGGGCAAAGACCTTCGGCGGCTGGCAACTCGTACAAACCGAAGACGGGATCTTCCACTGGCGATCCCCCTTCGGCTACGAATACCTCGTCACCGCATTCGGCACCACCAGACTACGCACCCC
>JAAYZP010000325.1 GCA_012514785.1 Propionibacterium sp.
CGAGCGTCCGTCGAAACCACCCCGGACCTAGGCAGGGACCAGGTTTCAGCGGGCGACGAGGTTGGTTTCGACCATCTGGTGCACTTGCTGGTTGAGCTCACGGCGCGAGGAACGAGCTCCGTGATGGTCGAAACCACTCCAAACCGGCGCAGGGACCAGGCTCCAGCAGGCGCTGAAGTTGGCTTCCACCATCTGGTGCCACTTGCTGGTTGAGCAGCGAGCGTCCGTCGAAACCGTCTCGGGCTTGGGCGGGGACCAGGTTCCAGCGGGCGCTGAGGTTGGTTTCGACCACGTCGCAGCTCCTTCGTCGCGGCGACGGCTCAACCATCTGGTGCCACTTGTTGGTTGAGCTCGTGCCGCGACGAAGGAGCCCGACACCGCTTAGATGGTTGAGCTCATGCCGTGACGAAGGAGCCCGACACTGTTTAGATGGTTGAGCTCACGGCGCGAGGAACGAGCTCCGTGATGGTCGAAACCTCCCCAAACCGGCGCAGAAAACTCCCCAAGCAATCTTGGATAAACAAGCTAGTCAGCCTTGGATTGACCCACGTCTGAGCTATAATTAGAGGCATGCAAACCACCACTCTCGAAGCCGCTGAACGGCTCAGCTCCGCCCTCGTCGGGGAGCGCGCGGCCGAGGCGGCGAAGCTCAAAGCGTTGGTGGACCTGGCCGTCCAGTACCGGGTCGCGGACAGCTCCCAGGAGTTCGCGACGTTGCTGCCGGAGCTCACCGAGAAACTGCTCCCCGTCGGCGGCGACGGGTGTCCGTTGATCTCGGAGTTCTGTACGATGGAGCTCGCCGGCATCATGGGAATCTCCGTCCCGGCGGCGACGAAGCACCTCCATCGGGCGCTGAATCTTCGCTTCCGCCACCCCGTCCTCTGGACCGCCGTCCAAGACCTCGACGTCGTGGCCTGGGTCGCCTTGGAGGTGGCGAAGCGCTGCGACGACCTCCCCGCCGCGGACGCGCTGGTCGTCACGGATAAGTGGATGGAGCGGCAGCACGAGCTGGGGCCGGGTGACGCGTTGGATCTGGTGGACACGCTGATTGCGAAGCAGCGTCCGGACCTGGTGCGGGAGAAGGAGCGCAAGCAGCTCAAGGCGCGCTTCGTTGACGTCGGCCGGTACCGGCACGGCGTGATGCAGCTCTACGGCCAGCTTGATGTGCTGGATGCGAAGTACTTCGACGCCGCCCTGTTGCAGATCGCGGAGCTGCTGGCCGAGTTCGAACCCTCCGACGAGGAAGAGACCGTCGGTGAGCTGAAGGCCCGCGCGGTCGGCTACCTAGCCAACCCGGCGCGGGCGCTGGCACTTCTGCAGCGCGCCGCCCAACAGCCGCTCTTCGACGGAGCACCCCAAGCGCATGGGGACGGGCTGCCGGACGACGAGGAACACGATCCGGCGTCCGATCACCCGGCCGCCACGCCGGCCTGCGACGGGCACACCTGTGGCAGCGTGGAGGTGGATCCGGAGAAACTGCTTCCCAAGGTCACCGTCGTGGTCCACCTCGACCCGGACTCGCTGATCACCGGCGTGGCCCGGATCGCCCAGGCCGGCGTCATGGCCCTGGAGACGCTGCAGTGTCTGCTGCAGGAGCGCCGCGTGGTGGTGCAGCCCGTGATCGACCTGCCCCGGATGAAACCCGAGGAACGCTACCGGCCCTCCCGCGCCCTCCGCGAAGCGGTCCGGTTCACGTGGGGCGACGAAGAAGCATTCCCCTTCTCCTCACGCCCGGCGGCGCGGATGGACATCGATCACATCCGCTCCTACCTCGGCCACGACCCCGCCCGCTTCACACACCTGGGCAACCTCGCACCCCTCAGCCGCCGCGCCCACCGCGCGAAGACCGCCGGCTACTGGCACGCCGAACCCGTCACCCC
>JAAYZP010000326.1 GCA_012514785.1 Propionibacterium sp.
GCGGCCGCTACTCCGTCGACTCCGCCGTCGGCCTCTCCGTGGCGATCGCGATCGGCATGGACGGGTTCCGCGACTTCCTCGGCGGCTTCCACGCCGTCGACCAGCACTTCCTGAACGAGGAGCCGGCGCAGAACGTGCCGCTGCTGATGGGCCTGCTCAACGTCTGGTACGTCAACTTCCTGGGCGCGCACTCGCATGCCGTGCTGCCGTACGCGCAGTACCTCCACCGCTTCGCCGCCTACCTCCAGCAGCTCACGATGGAGTCCAACGGCAAGTCGGTGCGCTGGGACGGCACGCCGGTCACGAGCGAGACCGGCGAGATCTTCTGGGGCGAGCCCGGCACCAACGGCCAGCACGCCTTCTACCAGCTGATCCACCAGGGCACCCGCCTCATCCCGGCCGACTTCATCGCGGTCGCCAACCCGGCGCGCCCGCTGAAGGACGGTGAGGAAGACGTGCACGCACTGTTCCTGGCCAACTTCTTCGCGCAGACGGCCGCGCTCGCGTTCGGCAAGACGGAGGAGGAGGTCCGCGCCGAGGGCACGGCCGAGGACATCGTCTCCGCGCGGGTCTTCGCCGGCAACCGGCCGACGACGTCGATCATGGCCCCATCGCTGACCCCGTCGGTGGTGGGTCAGCTGATCGCCCTCTACGAGCACATCACGTTCGTGCAGGGCATCGTCTGGGGCATCGACTCCTTCGACCAGTGGGGCGTCGAGCTCGGCAAGAAGCTCGCGCTCGAGATCGCACCGGCCGTGAACGGCGACGCGGAGGCACTGAAGAAGCAGGACGCCTCGACGCAGTCGCTGGTGAGCTGGTACCTCTCGCAGCGCAGCTGACCCGGACGGCTCGGAGGGCGCTGCGGCGGATGGCCGCGGCGCCCTCTGCCGTTTGTTGCCGTCGATTTGCTGCCGGCGGCGGCGAACCGTTACGATGGTTTAAATGTCAACTATTTCGGAGGTTTCCCCCGTGTCCATCAAGCTGATCGTCACCAGCACCCGTCCCTCGCGCAACGGCGGCGACATCGCCCAGCACGTCGCGCCGCTGCTCGCCGAGGGTGCGCGTCGCGACGTGGAGATCCTCGACCTCCGCGACGTCGCGCTGCCGTTCCTCTACGAGCCGCAGCAGCCGTCCATGGGCGAGTACACGCAGCCCAGCACGAAGGCCTGGTCCGAGACCATCAACGCGGCCGACGCCGTCGTCTTCCTCACGCCCGAGTACAACGGCGGCTTCACCGCGGCCGCGAAGAACGCGATCGACACGCTCTTCCACGAGTGGAACGGGAAGGTCGCGGGCATCGTCGGCTACGGCTGGGGTGGCGCCGGGCGCGCGGTCCCGCAGCTGGCCCAGATCATGACCAACGTCAAGATGGACGTGGCCGAGAACCACGTGCTCATGCCCTTCGGCGAGCACATGACGGACGAGGGCCTGGCCGTCGATCCGCTGGTTGCCGGCCACGCCGACGAGCTGAAGGCGCTCGGCACCCGCCTCGCGCAGGGCATCGAGGCTGCCCGGGAGCAGGCTGCCTGACCCAGCCGCACAACATGGATCAAGGTTGAGGGCCGTCCGCGGTCCCCTGCCTTGGTCCATCTTCACAGTCGCCCCATTAGGCTCGCGATGTCGTCCGTCCATGCTTCGGTGATGTGCTGGATCGGTGCCAACCGGTCAGGGAACTTCTGATGACGGGGCATCTCTGCGGTGACGCCGAACCTGAATATCCAGCGACCGGTCGCTGAAAAGAGACAAGCTGCGACGACATCGAAACCAGACACTGGGTAGAAGCGCGAGGCCGGATCGTTCTTGGAAGTCCGTGTTTTCTGCACCTCCACCTTAAAGCTCCCGTCCGCGGTCCTATTGGGGCTCGCGTTCTTACACTCGACGCGGAGAACCGTGCCGTCATTGAGAGAGACGTCGAAGTCGTGTTGCCCGTCCTTGTCGAGGTGTTTCACTTCCACCACGGACTCACTTCGCTCTAGAAGTTGCGCGAGATGGCGCTCGGCAACGCCGCCACGAACAGCGACCGACAACCTGTTGCGCTCGCTGATCAGGTCCAGGATTTCCTCGCTCCTCAAGTCGAACTGCTCCTCAAGTCTGTGTTGACGGGCGATCTGCCCGCGTTGCGGAGAACTCGACAAAGTGAGGGCGGCTGAGTGCCGGAGCGGCTGGTCTAGGCCAAGGGATGAAGCGCGACGTTCCAAGAGGGCATAGTCGAGTAGCCGCTCTGGTTTGAACGCGACGAGCGTCTCGAGGTGCGTTGGGGAACGTGGATCGACGCGACGCTTGCCAGATCGGTTGTCCTTCTCCCAAACATGCCATCCGTCCTTCAAAGCCGCGGCGAAGTGCTCCTCCTTGGCGTAGAAGGAGATGCCCATGGGCAGAGGGTCCCATAGCTGTGCGTCTAGCCCGAGAAAGATCTCTTTGACCGGATCAATTCCGAGGATGAGAGTGACGTCCACCCCGGCAACTTCATGAGCGACCGGGTGGTCCCGCTCCCAACTCGACTCGGACCCATACCGAAGCTGCCCACGGACTTCATCGTCGGGGCGGTTTCTGATCCGCCGTTGGGTGATCCTGAACGGGTAGACCAAGAGTCCGATTCTCTCGTCCGTATCTACTTGGACGCCAAGGAAAACGGGTGCTCGATCGGGAGTGCTGGAGTAGAGAAGACGCGCTCCAGAGGCTTCGACCGCTCTAAGCAGCAAGGAGTGTATGTCTTTCCGGCGCCTTACCGAATACACTTCACCGACGTCTCGTCCTGCCAGCATTCTTGTGTTCATCGTCTGTCCTTGCCCGAGTTTTCCACAGCCTACTCAAAGGGGCTTGGGCGTGTCAGTGGAGCAGGGCAGACTGTACATACGCGGGCGTGCCAGTTTCCAAGCGCTGGGCGAAGGCGGTATTAGTGAAGCGAGGTCGTTGAAAATGGAGCAACTCCCAGTAGTAAGCCTCTTTTCCGGTGCTGGTGGACTTGATCTAGCGGCTGAGCGTGCAGATGCAGAGCCCTTGACACCGGAGGATCCCGGCACCGGGCTGCTGAGCGTCGGTGTAGCGACTGACTACAACATGCAAGCTCTCGATACTCTCCGTGCCAACTTTGCTTCGACGGCGACAGTCTCAGGCGACATCCGTGAAGTTTCTACCGAAGAGATTCTCGCGGCGGGAGGCCTCGGGGTCTCGGAGCCAGTGCTTGTCGTTGGCGGACCGCCGTGCACCCCGTTCTCCAAGTCCGGCTTTTGGTTGGAGGAGAAACGGGAGAGCAGGGATCCCAACGCGTCACTCCTCGATGAGTACGTCAGGGTTGTGCGTGAATCTAGGCCAGAAGCATTCATCCTGGAGAATGTTCAGGGCTTGACCTATCGGACTCATCGTGAGCAGTTCCAGCGGTTGCTGAAGAGTTTGGGGGAACTTGGGTACAACCCGCAGTGGAAGGTGTTGCTCGCAGCTGACTACGGCGTCCCGCAGCTGCGACGACGAGTCTTTGTGGTTGGCCGTCGGGACGGTGTCGCCTTTGAGTTTCCCGAGCCTACCCATTCGGGCTGGAGCGAACGCGACCGGCGCGTAGACGCTACCAAGTTGCCGTATATCACGGCTGAGCAGGCCTTCGAGGGACTTCCTCGCATCTTGCGGGCTCCGGACGAGCTGGTCGTTGAGGGGCAGTATGCAGAGCTGGCGGCCGAGGTGCCGCCGGGTCAGAACTATCTGTGGCATACCAGCCGGTACGGGGGGCGTGACCACTTCAAGTGGCGCAGTCGCTATTGGACCTTCTTGCTGCGGCTGGATCCGAACCGGCCCTCATCCACGTTGCAGGCGCAGCCTGGCCCTTGGGTTGGGCCCTTCCACTGGGAGAATGTGCGATCGTCCTCTGGAGAGGAACGGGCACGGAGGCTGCAAGTCAGTGAGATGCTGCGGCTCATGTCGTTTCCTGATGATTATGAGGTGCTTGGTTCGCGTGTGGAGGTCCAGCGACAGCTTGGCAATGCGGTGCCACTCGAACTAGGAAAGGCGGTTGTCCGTGCACTGATGGGGCAACTCGGATACCTCAAGCAGCCAAGCCTGCGACAAGCAGCACTCTTCGCCTAACTGCCCTCAGGCCGCGCGCAGAACGCCCGCGCTGAGCGGTTGTGGAAGAATTGGCCCATGCAATCCCTCCCTGCCCTGTTGGACGCCCGCCTGCGCGCCGTCACCGGCGTCGACCCCGAGATGCGCCCCGCCACCAAGCCGCAGTTCGGCCACTTCCAGTCGAACGTCGCCCTGCGCCTCGCCAAGACCCAGGGAAAGCCGCCGCGCGAGGTCGCCGCCGAGATCATCGACGCGCTCGACGTCGCCGACCTCTGCGAGC
>JAAYZP010000327.1 GCA_012514785.1 Propionibacterium sp.
ACGCGGTGGAGGCGAAGTCCCGCGAGCCGGGCTTCGCCGGACTCCGCACGGCCATCCGCGACGGACGCGACGCCGCCTCCCCCCTCGCCGAACCCCTCGCGCACCTGGTGGACGTCCACATCGCCAGCCTGAGCGACGACACCCGGGGCTCGCTCGCGGCGCTGTTGGAGGGGCTCTCCAACCAGGACGCCGCCCGCCGCCTCCGGATCACACCATCGGCCAACTCGCAGCGGGTCAACACGAACGACCTGCGGACGTTGGTCGCGTCGATCCGGGCGCTGGAACAGTTGCCCTGATCCGCAGCTCCTTCGTCGCGGACGAGCTCAACCATCTAGGCCACTTGTTGGTTGAGCCGCGGCCGGGCGTCAGCCCTGCGGCGTGGTCGAAACCACGCCGGACTTGGGCAGAGACGCGGCCCCAGCGGCTGCTGAGGCTGGTTTCGACCCTTCGACCATCGCGCAGCGACTACGTCGCGGCACGAGCTCAGGAACCGCCATCGCCAGCTCCTTCGTCGCGGGCGAGCTCAACCATCTGAACCCCCGGTGAGGACTCCTAACCCGAAGTTCGCTCCTGGATCACCGACTACCTGTAACCCACTAACATGCGGCCGTGAGCACCACCCAAGATCTCCAACGTCCCGTAGCTAGGATCGCGTTCCTCATCCTCGGGCTGATCGGGCTTAGCGGCATCGTCACGTCGTGGATCATCGGGTGGGTCGGCGGCGACGATGCCCTCGGCGCAATCGGGGCCTTCCTCCTCACGCCGCTGGACCAGCTGCGGTTCTTCACGTTCATGTCGAACGTCCTCGTGACGATCACGTCGCTCCAGCTGGCACTGGCCCGGGACTGGCGCCAAACGTGGCATGTGCTGCGCATCGCGGGCATCATCTGCATCTCGATCACCGGCGTGGTGTTCAACCTCCTGCTCGCGGGTGATCCCATCGAGGGCCTCAGCGTCTTCAACAACTTCGTCGTGCACATCGCGACGCCGATCCTCGCCCCGCTGCTGTGGCTGCTCTTCGGCCCGCGCGAGACCACCTGGCGCCGCATCCTGCTGGCCGCGATCATCCCCATCCTCTGGCTCGTGGTCACGATGGCGCGCGGCGCCACGACCGGCTGGTACCCGTACACGATCCTCGACGTCGGCAACCTCGGCTTCAGCGGCGTGGCCGTGTACATCGTCGCGATCCTCGTCTTCTACTTCCTGCTCGCCACGATCATGTGGGCCCTCGACCGCACGTTGGCCAGGCGCGCGCTCGCGCGGAGTCGCCCGTTCGCGCTCACCGCCGACTGGTCGCGCGCCGACTGGCTCCGGACCGGGGAACCAGGCGCGACGATCGGCGGGAGCCTGCCCGAGTTCGAGGCCTACGCGATCATCGAGCAAGCTGACGTCGACGGCGAGATCCCGGCTGAGCTGCTGGCTTCCCTCGCCTCCCACGCGCACTCCGAGGGAGGCGAGACGGGGGTCACGCTCGCGGTCTGGGCGGGCCGCACCGAACTCACGGGCGCCTACTCGAGCGTGCTGGTGATCTCGCACGACAGCCCCATCCGCGCACGCGACATGCGGCGGGCGCTGAGCGATCACCGCCGGGAAACGGTGGCTGCGATCGATCCGCAGATCGCCCGCGCGGTTCACGACCGCGCCGGCGTCCAACTGCCTCTCGACGCGGGCGGCCGCGAGCACCTCCTCCTGACGGGCTCCCTCACGACGCTGACCGACCCGGACTGGAGGTCCACCGCCGGCCTCGGCTACACCGGGCAGCCGGGCACGGGGGCCACGCCCAACTACGTCTGGCCTGACGACCAATCCTGGGTCATGCACTGCGACATCGACGGCACGGCTACGATCGTCGGCGGCTCGGAGTCGCTGGTGGGCCGGGTGCTCGCCGACGACGCGTTGGGCGCCCGCCCCGCAGAACGCACGGATCGGATCGCCGGCTGAGCCCACGCGCGACCCTCAGGACACGCGGAGGTCATCCCACTCCTGGGCGGCCAGCAGCTCCTCTTCCAGCGCCTCGGCCTCCGCGCCCGGATTGGTAACAATCTCGCCGACCCGCAACCCCTCGCTGTCCGGGAGATGGACCTGCGCGCTCTCGACGTCCCCCTCGTGGGCGACGAGGACCTGGAGCACCGGCAGTGGGTCGAACTGCGCGAGCCGGACGCGGACCAGGTCGCCGCCGAGCAGCGCGTCGGGGGCGTCGGGGCCGGCCAGCGCCTGGGCCATCGCCTGCAGCGGCCCGAAGCACCGGTCGTCGCATTCGAGCCCGATGTACGGGACCTCGTCCGCGAAGGAGAGCTGTGTGGGGAGGCCCGCGCCCCGCACCCGCACGATCAGCTCCGCTGCGGCGTGCGGGTCCTCGACCCGCCCGAAGTTCGTCGCCGTCACGCCGCCGGCGACCAGCGTCTGCGAACTGTCGCCGCTCCCCCGCTCGATCACCGCCGCCAGCTGCTCGGCGGTGGCGTCGTCGTCGGCGATCACCCGCGTGCCTTCGTCGTCGGTCTGTGCGCTGGCCACGCCCGAGAGGTCTGCTAGCCGCTTCTCCGCCACGGCCCGCCCGAGCGCATCACGGTTGGTCCACACGACGAGCACCGCCAGCGCGACGGCGATGGCGGCGAGCGCGACGAGGAAGCGTCGCCGTCGCTTGGTCCACCGTGCGGCCCGCGGTGCTCCGG
>JAAYZP010000042.1 GCA_012514785.1 Propionibacterium sp.
CCATCAGCGAGGCGTGCGTGCCCGATTCGACCACCGCGCCCTCGTCGAGCACGTAGATGCGGTCCGCGCCGCGCACGGTGGAGAAGCGGTGGGAGATGAACAGCGCCGTGCGGCCGCGCAGGGCGGCGCGCAGTGTGGAAAACAGCTCGTACTCCGCGCGGGGGTCGAGCGCGGCGCTCGGCTCGTCAAGGATCACCAGCGGTGCGTCGCGGTAGAACGAGCGGGCGAGCGCTACCCGCTGCCACTGGCCACCCGAGAGTTCACGTCCGCCGCTGAACATCCGCGACAGGATCGTGTCGTACCCCTCGGGGAGGGACTCGAGCGCCGACGTCGCGCCCGCGGCCCGGGCGGCCTGCCGCACCTGTGCGTCGTCGACCGGCTCGTCGATGCGCCCGACGGCGATGTTCTCGCGCGCCGGCAGCGCGTAGCGGACGAAGTCCTGGAACACGACGGTGATCCGCTCGCGCAGGCTGGAGCGTCGGAACCCACGCACGTCGCGCCCGTCCCAGGCGATGGCGCCGTCGTCGGGCTCGTAGAGGCCGGCGAGCAGCTTCGCCAGCGTCGTCTTGCCGGACCCGTTCTCGCCCACCAGCGCGACGACCTCGCCCCGCGCCAGCGAGATATCGACGCCGCGCAGGGCATCGACGTGCGCGCCGGGGTAGCGGAACCGCAGGTCGCGCGCCTCCAGCGCGTCGAAGTCGGGCGGCGCTTCCTCGCCGGTGTCCTCCTCCTGCGCGTCGCTGCCCAGCCGGAGGAAGCCCTCCAAGTCGTCGAGGAAGAGGCCCGATTCGAAGATCGTCTGCACCCCGCGGAACAGGGTCTGCACCTGGCTGGCCAGCATCCGGATGGCCACGATGGCAGCGCCGGCCCCCGCGACCCCGATCAGTCCGGTGGTGATCAGCCAGACGAGCACGAGCAGCGTGCCGACGAGCACCGTCGCGGCGCCCAACTGGCCGATCACGCCCAGGATGGTGCGGCGACGCACGTGCTTGGCGAGGTCCCCCAGGTAGTCGCCGTAGTGGTGGTTGAAGCGGCGCAGCAGCCACGGCGCCAGCCCGAAGGCGCGCACCTCCTTGGCCTCGTCGCGGCCGGTCTGGAGGATGGTGAAGTACTGCCGCCATCGCAGGTTGACCGTCTGGCGCAGCGAGAACTCGAACTCCAGCCGCGACTCCCGCCGGCTCGTCAGCAGGATGGGCAGGCCACCGATCACCACGAGCGGCAGCAGGATGGGCGAGACGCTCACCAGCGCGATGCCGACGCCGAGTGAGGCGGCCAGCGCGCCCGCCACCGTCAGCAGGCCCTGCGTGACCTGGTAGGGGCGGGTCAGGGCGTTGGTCTGCACGCGGTTCAGGCGGTTGTAGAACTCGGGGGACTCGAAGTGTCTGAGCCCCACGCCGGTGGCCACGCCGAGGACCCGCTGCCACATGGCGCGAGCCACCTGCTCGCCCAGCAGGCGCTGCACCTGGCCCTGCGTGCCGGTGGCGATCATCGAGAGCGCGGTGAGGCCCGCGAGGAGGAGGGCGGGGGCGACGACGGCTCCAACGCTGCCGCCGTCGAGGATCGCGTCCAGGACCTGCTGCACGGCCAGCACCTGGCCGGCGAGCGCGCCGGCGGCGAGGAGCTGGAGGGCCATGAGCACGACGAACAGCTTCCTGCCCGAGGCCCACACCAGCGCCAGACTGGCGCGCACGAGGCCCGACAGCCTGCCGATCGACTTGCGCTCGGAGCGGGCGGCGGCCCGCAACTCAAGCGGGTCGACCTGTTCGTCGTCCATGAATCCCCCGATTCCGCCGCGGCCATCACCCGCGGACCCGTTCCGTAAAGGATATTTAACCTCTGTTTAGCCATTCGCGGGTGGCAATGCGCAGTACGGTGTGGCGCAAGTGGTTTCGTTCTTGTCCCGGGGGAGTGAGGGCCTATGCGTCGAACTGCGGGGATGCGGGTGGCCGACGATGCGATCGTCGCCGTTTGCCGGGGTGCCGTGCCCGTGCTGCCGGACGACGCCGAGGGTGTCGACGATTTCCTCGCCGGCGTGCGCTACCACCGCGTCGCGCCGCTGGCGCACGTCGCGCTCCGGGAGGCCGCCCCCGAGCTGGCGGCCCGGCTGAAGGAGGACCGCGACAGGGCGCTGATGAACCACCTGCGCACCTCCGCGCTGCTGGGCAAGCTCGCGCGCACGCTGGACGGCATCGAGTGGCTCGCGTTCAAGGGGCCGATGCTTGCGGAGTTCGCGCACCCGGTGCCGGGGCTGCGGTTCTACAAGGATCTTGACCTCCTCGTCGCGCCCGGCCAGTTCCGGGACACCTGCCGCCGCCTGCTCGACGACGGCTGGCAGGTGCTGTTCAGCGACGACTCCCTCGAGGCCGAGGAGTTCCCCGGCGAGATCGCCCTCGTGGATGCGCACGGGGTGGTCCTGGACCTGCACTGGGCCATGGAGGTGATGCAGTCGGTGCGACGTCGCTTCCGGGCCACGGCGGAGGAGCTCATCTCCCGCCGCGTGCCGGTGACGATCGGGCCCGCGAAGCTCCACGGGCTGTCCGCGCCGGACGCGCTGGTGCACGTGTGCCAGCATGCGGCGCTCATCGGCGCCACGAAGCTGGGCCACATCCTCGACGCCGACCAGCTGGCGCGGCAGGTGGGGGACTGGGACGACGTCGTGCTCCGGGCCGCCGACTGGGGCGCCGGAGTGCAGGTAGCCGCGGTGCTGGGTCGGGCGCGTCGACTGCTCGGCACCCTGGTGCCGGATGGGCTCGCGCGGGATCTCGGCGTCGGCCCGGCGATGCGGCAGGTGATGCGCGGGGTGGATGCGACGTGGCCGGTCCAGGGGCTGCGGCAGGACGAGTCCTGGGTGCGGCTGCTCACCCGCGCGATGCGCCCGGGGCTGGCGAGCACGCTGGGCAGCGGCGCGAGGCGCGTCGGGCTCGGGGCCTGGAACCGGCTGAGGGGTCCGGAAGCCGAGCAGCCGCGCGTGCCGGCGTCGCGCGAGGTGCTCGACGCCTACCTCTCCCGCGTCGAGGCGATGGCGGCACGGTAGGCGCTGCTGGCGGCTCTGCCGTGGACTCGACCACCGTGTTGAGCCTGTTGCTGAATCGACCGGGGACTCTGGGAGTGAGGCTTGCCCGACCGCTGGGGACCTGAATGCTTTTGATGGTTGAGCTCGCCCGCGACGAAGGAGCTGGCGATGGTCGAAACCATCCTCAGCGGTCGCTGGGATCTGGCCCCTGCCCAAGTCCGGGGTGGTTTCGACCACGCCGCAGGGCTGACGCCCGGCGGCGGCTCAACCATCAAAACAGGCAGGCCCTTCAGCCTTCGTGAAGCATAACGACCAAGGCCCCGATGCCATTTGGCAACAGGCTCTGTTCGGTGGCTAAGTCCACACGAAATCGTCGTTCAGCCGACGCCGACGGCCCGCCGGATCGAGGCGGCGACGTCGTCGGGGAACGGTGGGCCCCACGGCAGCCGGGCGACGTAGACCGGCACGGTGTCCAGGAGGTCGCCCAACTGCTGGAAGTGGCGCCTGAGGATGGACTCGTCCTCCCAGCCGAGCAGGCGCGGGAAGCGGGACAGCAGCAGGAACGCCGTCATCGGGTCCGGCTGCTCGAAGAACGCCTGGGCGCGCCCGTCGTGGTCGGGCGCCGGGATGATGATCGCGCGCAGCGGGAGGTCCTCCGTCGTCGACGCCCCGGCCGCGATCGCGTCGCGCAAGTCACCGGTGGTGCGTCGCCCCGGCGTAGTCGCGAACCGCTCCGAGAGTTCCCCGGCCGACTTGCGCAGCCGCACCTCCGTCGCGCCCAGCGCACAGGTGGGCGGGGTGCGCGACAGGTCGAGCCGCAGGAGGTCGTCGGTGATGAGCTTGGCGCCGTCCGCACACAGGAGCGTCGCGGAGGTGGACTTGCCCATCCCCGAGGCTCCGACGAACGCGATCGCGTCGTCGCCCACCTGGACGGCGCTCGCGTGCAGCACCGCCTCGCCGCGCATGGCGAGGATGAACGCCAGCACGGTGCCGCCGGCCAACACCGCGGCGATGTCGGGATCGGCGTCGGGGTAGAGGTGTACCCAGGCGCGGCTCAGCGTCTCGTCGATGCGGACGTCGCAGGTGCGGTAGAAGCGGAGCAGGTAGCCGTCGTCGTCGCGGACCGCGGTGTAGTACTGCTTGTCGATCTGCA
>JAAYZP010000328.1 GCA_012514785.1 Propionibacterium sp.
CGGGCCATCGACCTCTCCTCCGGACCAGTGCAGCGGCTGCTCGGCCTGGCGTCGGTGCACATCGGCACCGCCGAGCAGACGGGTTCCGACGGGTCGGCCGTGCTGACCCCCGTGCCGCGGGACGAGGCGAAGTGGCTCCAGGCCGAGCTCCTGCCGCGCGGCGGGGTGGTCACGACGCTGGGTCGATTCGAGCCGTCCTGGCTGCGGTATGCGCCGCTGTCGTGGGTGCCGGTGGCCGTGGCGGCCGGTGTGCTCGGTGTGCTCGCGCAATTCGCGGAGCCGTTCGGGGAGCTGGCCTGGCGCTTCGCTTCCGACGCGGCCGCCGTGATCGGCTGGTGGCTCATCGTCGGAGCACTCGTGGCCGTGCCGCTCATCATCGGCGTCATCACCAGCATCGTGATCCACACCGAACTGTGGTGGAACCACCGCCTGGAGCGCGACTCCGGCACCATCCGCGTGCGACGCGGGCTGCTCACCACCCGCACCGTGTCCCTCCCGGAGGAGCGGCTGCGGGGCGTGCGCGTCGCGGAGCCGCTCGGCATCCGGCTCGTCCGGGGAGCGCAACTGGAGGCGCTCGCCATCGGGCTGAAGAACCAGGGCTCCTCCGACGGCAACGACGAGCTGAGCCAGTCCAACGTCCTCCTGCCCTACGCGCCGCGCGCCACCGTCGCGGAGATCGCGGCGCGCGTCCTGATGAGTGACGCGCCGGTCCTGAACCCGGAGCGCCTGACACCGCACCCGAAGGGGGCGCTGCGTCGACGCTTGTTGCGCGTGCTCTGGGTGGTGTTGGGTTGGCTCGCGATCACCGCGCCGGTCGCCTGGCTGTGGCTGCCCGGCTGGTGGTGGGCGGTCGTCGTCGGGGCCCTCGTGATCGCCGGGTCGGGCGTTGGGATGGCGTGGGATCTTTGGCGCAACCTCGGGCACGCGCTCGACGAGCGCCACCTCGTGACGCGGTCCGGGACCCTGCAGCGCATCACCGACGTGCTGGAGCGTGACGCGATCATCGGCTGGAACCTGCGCCAGTCGGTCTTCCAGCGACGCCGCGGCCTCATCACGGTGGTCGCTACGACGGGCGCCGGGTCGGGTGCGTGCACGGTGCTGGATGCCGCCACTGACGACGGGGTGGCGCTGGCGGACGCGGCGACGCCGGGACTTCTGACGCCGTTCCTGAAGGCAGGGAGCGGCTAGCGCTTGCGCGTGCTGAGGAAGGTGTAGTCGGCGTCGACGACGACCGGCTGCGGGTGGCCGTCGAGCAGCTCCATGGCGCCGAAGGCATAGCGCGCGAGGATCAGCTGGCTGAGGTGCGGGCTGCCGCCGATCGGCTGCGTGACGGCGATGGCGCCGGCCTGCTGTGCGGCGAGCGCGTGGGCCCGGTAGGCGGGCCCGGGAGCGAGGAACGTGCCCCCGACGGCGACGTAGCGGCGCCCCTGCGCGCGCAGCGCCTGGACCGCGGCGGCCGTGGCCTTGCCGTCGCCCTCTTCGATCGCCAACTGCACGGGGAGTCGGTGGTGCGCCGACCACTGCCGGGCGCGACGGGACAGGAGCGCGGAGCCGCGTGCGTCGCCGCCCGAGCGGGCGACGAGCACCAGGCCGTCGAGCTCGAGTGCGGAACGGGCCTGGAGCGCTTCCCGGACCAGCTCGTCGAGGATGTTGAGCAGTTCGGTGGCCGGCCCGATGGGGCGTGAGACCACGGACATGATGCCGTGCTTCTCGGCGACGGCGGTGGCGTCGTCGAACTCCGGGGGATAGGCCGTAGCCGAGCGGAGGTCGAGCGGCACGAACACCGCCTCTTCGACCTCGGCCTTCTTCAGGCTCTTCAGCGCGGGCTCGAGCGTGGACTTCGCGCCGAGCTCGGCCAATTCGATCGGGAGGTCGGGGCGACGCTGCTGCAGCAGCTCTTTGATCCGCTGCAGCGCCGCGCTCACTTCGGGATTGCCGGTCGTGGTGTCGGCCAGAATGACTGCCGGTGCTGCCATACTCACCTCCTGCCCAGCTAACACTGGTGGGTGATGGCGGGATCGAACCGCCGACCTCTTCGGTGTGAACGAAGCGCGCTACCCCTGCGCCAATCACCCAGCGATGGAACACTTTAGCGCAAGATGGTTGGACAATGCGATTCGACAGGCGCGGCGCCGTCGATTTGGTGTTGGCGAAAAGGGTGCGCTATGGTTCTCTACGCGTCGGAAACGGCACCACCCGCTTCTGGCGCACTGCGGATGTAGCTCAGTTGGTAGAGCACCACCTTGCCAAGGTGGGGGTCGCGAGTTCGAATCTCGTCGTCCGCTCGGAGATGTCTCTCGCAGCTCCATGTGGGAGGTAGTTCCCTACGGTGGAGTGGCCGAGAGGCGAGGCAACGGACTGCAAATCCGTGTACACGGGTTCAAATCCCGTCTCCACCTCGGGCGATTGGCGCAGCGGGAGCGCGCTTCCCTGACACGGAAGAGGTCACTGGTTCGATCCCAGTATCGCCCACCGAGGTAAAGCGGCCCTGACTAGCGGTAACACCAGCTAGGCAGGGCCGCTTTCCGTTGTTGCACAACGTAGTTTCCCGCGGACGCAAATGGACTTGAGTGGCCACCACGCCCCGACTTACCGCCACGGGGTTTCGGAGCGGGGTCGTCGTTCGGGTGGGACGTAGTCCTCATGCCAGGGGTCGTCGGCGGGTTCCGGGAATTGGAACTTCGGGCGGGGTTCGGGTGGCTTCTCCGGCTCGGGGCGCACTCCTCCCGCCGTTTCGGGGGTGAGGAGGTCGTCGACTTCGAAGCGACGATGCCTACGCCGTGTGCGGGTGGTGTCGATCTGTCGGGGTGGGATGAACCATGGCTGGCCGGTGATCGGGTCGAGGACGACCTGCCATTGCCATTCGGGGGCTTCTTGCGGGTCGGGTTCCACGAGGCGGTGGTGGTGCGGGCAGAGCAGGACCAGGTTGTCGAGGGAGGTGTCGCCGCCGTCCCACCAGGGTTGGATGTGGTGCGCCTCACAGGCGGCCATGCGGGCGTCGCAGTTCGGGAACGCGCAACCCTGGTCGCGGACCCGGAGTGCGGCGCGGAGGGGTTTGGTCACGAATCGCTCGGTCTGGCCGACGTCGAGTGGCTCGCTCTTGGAGCCGAGGACGATGGGGATGATGTCGGCATCACAGGCGAGCCGCCGGGCTTCGCCTGCGGAGATGGGCTCCCCGCCGCCGTCGAGGTTGAGGATTTTGGCGCGGCCGAGGCCGGTGAGGAGCATGGTCCAGGGGATGGTGATGTGCACGTGGGGGCGATCCCCGCCCTGCGCTGGCAATTCCTCAGCCGACGCCGCCAGGTTCGCCAACTCGACGAGCGCGTCGGCGCGGCGGGTATCCCGATCCGGCACCGCCTCCCCGTCCTCGCGATACTTCGA
>JAAYZP010000329.1 GCA_012514785.1 Propionibacterium sp.
CGGAACGTCACGACTGCCGCTGCTGGCGCTTCCAGTCGTCGGTCAGCATCCCAGCGAAACCCCAGTCCGCTTCGTCGATCTCCTGGATCACGACGTGCGTGTGCTCTGGGTTCTTGCCGAGCACGCGCACGAGCGAGTCGGTGATGTCCTTGACGACGGCGGCCTTCTGCTCGCGCGTCGCACCCTTGATGATCTGGACGTTGACGTACGGCACGGGGGACTCCTGGCGGGATCGGGTGACGGGGAAGGCGCGGGCGGTGTTCTGCCTGCGCGGCGCGCAGCCTAAGGCCCTGAGACGCTCGTCCCGAGTGCGCGCGCACGGCTGCCCTGGCCTCTGGCGCTCGCGCACGCGCCCCCTACACTCCGCGGCGCGTTGGGGAGTAGCCGCCCGCTCACGCGGGTGCCGCGGTCGTCAGCACGGTCCTTCGGGGCCCGGCCGTAGCCGGCGAGGTTCGCCGCGGCGAGACCAACCGCTGGCCGGGTCCGTTCGACCCGGCGGCACGGTCTTGCAGCCACGACACCCCGATGCTCCACCACCTCGCGACGGCCGCGCCGTCGTCCCTGATCGTCCATGCCCAGGACGCGGCCGCGACGGCCGACGACGGGCTGAAGCCCCTGGTCTACGGCGGCTTCGTCGTCGTCGTGCTCGTGCTGCTCGCGCTCGATCTCGGCGTCTTCCACCGGAAGGCGCACGTCGTCGGCATGCGCGAAGCACTCGGCTGGACCGCGGTCTGGGTGTCGACCGCGCTCGTCTTCAGCGTCGCCGTGTACTTCATGTACGACCGGCACTTCCTCGGCCTCGGCCTCGACGTGCCGGTGCTCGGCCGGCCGGGGGAACGCGAGACGCTCGAAGCCTTCGACGCGTGGAAGCTGTTCATCACCGGCTACGTCGTCGAGGAGTCGCTGTCGCTCGACAACGTCTTCGTGATGACGGTGATCTTCAGCTCGCTGCGGATCCCGCGCGAATACCAGCACCGGGTGCTGTTCTGGGGGATCCTCGGCGCGCTGGTGATGCGCGGCGCGATGATCTTCGCCGGCTACCGGCTCGTGCTGCAGTTCTCCTGGATCACCTACGTCTTCGGTGGCTTCCTCGTGCTGACGGCGCTGAAGATGGCGTTGGTCCGCCACGACTCCAGCGACCCGGCGGCCGGCTGGTCGATGCGGGTCGCGCGGCGGCTGATGCCCGTCACCGACCGCTTCGACGGACAGAAGCTCGTCACGCGGATCGACGGGCGCCGCTACGCGACGCCGCTGTTGCTCGCGCTGATCCTGATCGAGCTGACCGACGTCGTCTTCGCGCTGGACTCGATCCCGGCGATCTTCGCGATCACGGCCGACCCGTTCCTCGTGTTCACGTCGAACGTGTTCGCGATCCTCGGCCTGCGCTCGCTGTACTTCTGCCTCGCCGCCCTCGTCACGTCGCTGCGTTACCTGCAGTCGGCGTTGATCGCGGTGCTGATGTTCGTCGGCATCAAGATGTGCCTGGTCCACACACCGCTGAAGATCTCGACCGACGTGGCGCTCGTCGTCGTGCTCGGGCTGCTGATCGGCGGCGTCGTCGCGTCGCTGCTCGCGCCGAACCGGCAGGACCCGGCCTGAGCGAGCCGCGGGGCGGGTCCGGGTGTTCCGCCCGCCCGGCCGCTGCCGCCGCCGCCCGCCCCGTGGACGGACTCCCCGTCCCCGCTGACGATGCGCGGCGGCTCGCTGCCAAGGCGAGCGCTCCGCTCTGTCCGTTCTCCATCATTCAAGACCGATGAGAATCCCCGTCTCCGTCGCGACGGCCCTCGTGCTCGCCGC